>CAURFY010000093.1:0-8099 GCA_963524115.1 uncultured Bacillus sp. | reverse complement strand
ATATGGTTGTTGAAGGTGGCTCTGCATCGTTCTTTTCGAATGAAGTATTCTCTCCCACTTTGAAAACATTGTTCTTACTCCGAAAGGTAAGAAGGAGGAAATAACTTAAAAGACCAAATAAGCATGAAATAAAAAAGGCATGTGCTAAGGCAATAAATAAATTGATTTTAGAAAGAACAACTAATGCCCCTGCCACTACTTGCAAGCAAACAATTGTAAAGGCGATAACCCAACCCCAATATAAAACCTTTTGATGCTTATAATTCTTTATCACTATTATTGTAATATAGCCAATCCACAAGAAAATCATTCCAGCAAAAAATCGATGTCCCATTTGAACCCATTCATTCAGATTTGAAGGCAGGGAAGCAGATGAATTAAAACATAAGGGCCAGTCTGGACACACTAAGCTTGCTTTTAAATGGCGAACAAGGGCCCCTGTGTAAACTACGATATAACTATATATCGTTACGCCGATAATATGTTTCCCCAATCTTTTATCAATTACTAGTTTTTCAGCATTGAATTTCTTATCAACTTCGAATATGAGCAGTGTTAATAGAAAGACAGAAGCAAACGAAATTAGTGATATACCAAAGTGAAGGGCAAGTACAAAACCGTTTTGCCCCCATAAAACAGCAGCTGCCCCTATTAAGCCCTGTAATAGGAGGAAGAAAAAAGAAAGGAAAGCTAAAAATTTGGTTTCACGTATGTGTCCAATCGACCGCCAGGACCAAATGGATAATATAAGGACCATCATTCCAACTGTACCGGAGACAACCCGGTGAGCAAGTTCAATGACTAACTCAAAGGTAATGTTACTTGGGACAAATTCCCCATTACATAAAGGCCACGACCTACCACACCCCAACCCAGATCCAGTCTTTGTGACAAGAGCCCCCCCTATTAATACCAGGAGCATACCGATCGTTGTTAACACAGCCAATAATTTTAAAGATCTACGCACAAAATATCACATCCTAAAAATGAAAGTTTAATTATTTGTCAATAAAATGTATTGACATATATAATGAAAAGTATATTATTCGGGAATTTCTACCAAAAAAAATAGAAATAAAGAAAATGATTGCATTTTCGATAGTACACAATTACAAGAATTTTTACAACTATTAGAATCTTTACCATACATATTATAGTATAACTTAGAAAAGATGTAACTAAGGATGACTACAACTTGCCGATAATTGAATATTCCGTTAACAATTCCGATACTTTTGCTATCGTAATAGAATATCATTTTAAAGCATTTAAGGATTTGTACAAAAAAAAATATAAAATGTTCAAAAAAACTTCACAAAAATAACCAAAAGTGTGATTTAATATACAGTGAGAATGGAAATCGATTTGATATAGGTAAATAATTAATGATATTTTTATAATGTCAATAGTGTTAAATAGGAAATTGGTTTTTCAACATTGAAAATCTATTAAACCGTCATACTCAAGACATTAAAAAATAGAAAAGTAATTTCGCAAAAAGGAAAAGGAGGAAGGAATATGTCGAATCCAAAAGGTTTTGGGGAAGCAACAATAGATTCCAGCCATACTGAAATTCCGGAAACCACTATGTTAAAAGATTTCTTGGCACTTATTAAAATTGGAATAGTAAATTCAAATTTAATTACAACATTCACAGGAATCTGGCTTGCATTACATTTTACCAATAATCATTTTCTTGATCATTTGGACATAGTCCTGTTCACCTTAATAGGCTCATCCTTGATCATTGCAGGCTCATGTAGTTTAAATAATTTTATTGACCGTGACATCGATCATTTAATGAAAAGAACAAAAGGCAGACCAACCGTAACAGGTCGAATTCATCCAAATTGGGTAATTGTGTTGGGGCTATTTTTAATCGCACTAGGAATTTCGTTTCTATTATTAACAACGATTTCCGCTAGCTTAATTGGTTTAATTGGTGTTATTAGCTATGTTGGTCTCTATTCAATGTGGTCAAAGAGATTATATGTTTCAAATACAATTGTTGGAAGCATTTCTGGAGCAGTTCCACCACTAATTGGTTGGGCAGCGGTTGATGGAAATCTTGATCCGATTGCATGGTTTTTGTTTTTGATTATGTTTGTTTGGCAACCACCACATTTTTATGCTCTAGCAATGAGAAGAGTTGAGGAATATCGAGCAGCAGGAATTCCAATGCTTCCTGTGGTAAAGGGATTTAAAACCACAAAAAATCATATGAATTTATGGGTTATCGCCCTATTGCCACTACCATTCTTTTTACAATCACTAGGTATGCCGTTTCTCATTCTAGCAACTTTACTGAATGTTGGATGGTTATTACTAGGTTTATCTGGCTACAAAATGAAGGATGATATGAAGTGGGCAAAACTAATGTTTATATACTCTTTACAGTATTTGACCATTATGTTTGTGGCAATGGTCATTGTAACGTTGATTTAATTTTGTAGGAATTCCATTCTTTATTAAAGGGGAAATAGAGAATGGATTTATCCATAGATTTACTCAGATATTTTATTATATTTTACGAAAGAGGGGTTTGGTAAAGCAATGAAAAGACTTGCGAAATGGCAACTGTTTTCATTATTTTCCGTTATGATGCTCATTTTGTCCGGCTGTGGGAAACCATTTCTATCAACACTAAAGCCGGCTGGTGAAGTTGCTAAAAAGCAATTTGACCTTATGATGCTCAGCACGTGGATAATGGTGGGAGTAATCCTAGTTGTCACACTCATTTTCTTAATTGTATTATTTCGATTTCGCCGAAAGGATAACAAAATTCCAAAACAGATCGAAGGAAGTCATAAACTAGAAATTATTTGGACTGTTATCCCTATTATCCTGTTGCTAATAATGGCAATTCCAACTGTTGCAGCAACATTCGATTTTGCAAACGTTTCAAAAATGGATAGTAAGAAGGATGGTAAATCTGACGTACTTGTTGTAAATGTACGGTCAAGTCTATATTGGTGGGAATTTGATTACAAAGATTTAGGTATTGTAACGAGTCAAGAGCTAGTTGTTCCAACCGACGAGAAAGTATATTTCAATTTAAAAGCATCTGATGTTAAACATTCATTTTGGATTCCTGCAGCAGGTGGTAAAATGGATACTAATGTTGATAATGTTAATAAATTCTGGTTGGAATTTGATGGTGAAAAGGCTAAAAAGGCTGGCGGGTTATTCTACGGAAAATGTGCAGAGCTTTGTGGTCCGTCACATGCTTTAATGGATTTTAAAGTGAAAGCCGTTTCACGTAAAGAGTTTGATAAGTGGGTTAAAGACATGCAAAGTGTCAAACAACCGCAAAAGGCTGATACAGCTTTAGCGCAACAAGGTCAAGACGTCTTTAATAAAAGTTGTATTGGATGTCACGCAGTTACCCCATCCAATAAAACACCTGAAGCAGCAAGAATGGCACCAAATTTAACTACTTTTGGAGAACGTTCACGAGTTGCAGGTGTGTTAGATCATAATAAGGAAAACGATAAAAAATTGATTAAAGATCCTGAATCTCATAAGCCTGGCAACAAAATGACAGGAACATACGGGCAATTAACAGATCAGCAGATTGATGCTGTTGCTGAATACTTAATGGGCTTAAAAGTTCAGAAATAAATGGGGATTTTTTAAAAGGGAGGAAAAATGGTGAGTAGCTACGCTCAGAAAAAGGGGTTTGGAGCAGCTCTTTGGGACTATTTAACAACTGTTGACCATAAGAAAATTGCGATTTTATATCTTGTCGCAGGTGGGCTCTTCTTTGTTTTAGGCGGTCTCGAAGCATTGTTCATTCGCATTCAGCTTGCTGTTCCGAATAATGATTTTGTTAGTGCTGGTCTTTTTAATCAAATTTTAACCATGCACGGTACTACAATGATTTTCTTGGCAGCAATGCCACTAGTTTTTGCATTTATGAATGCAGTTGTTCCTTTACAAATTGGGGCACGAGATGTTGCATTTCCATTTTTAAATGCATTAGGTTTTTGGTTGTTTTTCTTTGGTGGAATTTTCTTAAACCTTTCTTGGTTTTTAGGAGGAGCACCTGATGCAGGTTGGACATCATACGCATCATTATCACTAGCATCTAAGGGTCACGGTATAGATTTTTATGCACTTGGTTTACAAATATCGGGTGCCGGGACATTAATCGGAGGGATTAATTTCCTTGTTACCATCATAAATATGAGAGCACCGGGTATGACTTATATGCGGATGCCGTTATTTACGTGGACTAGTTTTGTTACATCAGCGCTTATTTTGTTCGCGTTTCCTCCATTAACAGTTGGATTATTCTTAATGATTTTTGATCGTTTATTCGGCTCAAACTTCTTCGATGTTGCTAATGGTGGTAATACAATTATCTGGGAACATTTCTTCTGGATCTTCGGACACCCTGAAGTATATATTCTGGTATTACCTGCGTTTGGAATTTTCTCTGAAATTTTCGCAATCTTCTCAAGAAAGCGTCTATTTGGATACTCTTCCATGGTTTTTGCAACTGTGTTAATTGGATTTTTAGGTTTCATGGTTTGGGCTCATCACATGTTTACAACGGGAATGGGACCAGTTGCTAATGCTATTTTCTCCGTGGCAACAATGGCAATTGCCGTTCCAACTGGGATCAAGATATTTAACTGGTTGTTTACAATGTGGGGTGGAAGCATTAAGTTCACTACACCAATGCATTATGCTGTTGCATTTATTCCGTCATTCGTTGCCGGAGGGGTAACTGGGGTAATGCTTGCACAAGCAGCTCAAGATTATCAATACCATGATAGTTATTTTGTTGTTGCTCACTTCCATTACGTAATAGTGGGTGGAGTAGTTTTAGCCTTATTAGGTGGAGCACATCTGTATTGGCCAAAAATGTTTGGGACGATGTTAAACGAAACTCTAGGGAAAATTACATTCTGGTTATTCTTAATCGGTTTCCATTTAACATTCTTTGTTCAGCATTTCCTTGGTCTTATGGGAATGCCACGTCGGATTTTCACTTACCTTCCTGGACAAGGGTTGGAAACTGGAAACCTAATAAGTACAGTTGGGGCCTTCTTCATGGCAGTAGCAGTTATTATTCTTTTATTGAATGTAGTAATAACAACAGTGAAAAATGAAAAGGTTGGGAATGACCCATGGGGAGACGGACGTACACTTGAGTGGTCAATCTCATCACCACCACCATTCTACAACTTTAAACAATTACCACTAGTTCGTGGCTTAGACCCATATTGGATTGAAAAAATGAATGGTAAAACGGAAATGACACCTGCTGAACCGCTTGGTGATATTCATATGCCAAATAATTCATTCATTCCATTCATGATATCTCTTGGTTTATTTGTAGTAGCCTTTGGTGCCATGTACCGAACTGAATATAGCTGGGGACTACCTGTCTTAATTGCTGGTTTTGTCATTACATTAGGCTCAATGTTCATGCGTTCGGTTAAAGATGATCATGGATACCATGTGCATAAAGAAGATTTAGAAGATGATAACAAGGGGGTTAAGGCATAATGGTTGCTCATGAAGAAAAAATGACGTTGGAAACATGGCCAGTATCGCCTGAAAAAGCCACCCTTGAAGCTAAAAATAAATTCCTTGGGTTCTGGTTCTTTCTTGGAGGATAATCTGTTCTAATTGCATCACTATTAGCAACCTACCTTGCTTTAAAAGATAAGGATCCAAATTAAAGCCATGCACTTGCGAAGGATTTATTTGAACTACCACTAACATTCGCTGCAACAATGCTTTTGTTAACAAGTTCTTTGACTAGTGTTTATGCAATGTACCATATGAAGAATTTTGAATTCAAAAAAATGCAACTTTGGTTAGGTATTACCGTTCTTTTAGGGGCATGCTTTTTAGGATTGGAAGTATATGAATTTAATCATTATGTCCATGAATTTCATCATACCTTTACAAGTAGTGCATTTGGTTCTGCCTTTTATACCTTAGTCGGCTTTCATGGTGGCCACGTTGCGTTCGGACTTTCGTGGATCCTAACATTAATGATTCGCAATTCAAAGCGTGGATTAAGCTTATACAATGCACCAAAGTTTTATGTTGCGAGCCTTTACTGGCATTTCATTGATGTAGTTTGGGTATTCATTTTTACAGTAGTATATTTAATGGGAATGGTGGGATAAACTGATGGCACATCAACAACCAAGTTCAGGTAACCCTAGAGTTGACATTGAATATCGTCGCAAGAAAAGTGCAGAAGAGATGAAGTATCAGGTTGTTTCATTTGCCATTATGATATTTTTTACCTTAATCGCCTTTTCAACAGTCGCATATGAGGATTTTTCTAACTGGTTTAGAGTTCCTTTTATTCTTCTTCTCGCGGTTGTACAAGTGATATTCCAGTTATATTATTTCATGCATATGAGCCATAAAGGTCATGAAGCGCCAAAACTATTCCTTTACTCAGGAGCAGTAGTAGGGTCAGTGACAGTCCTTGCGTTTATGACTATTATTTGGTGGTAATTATTAAGGGGAAAATCAGCTTCGCTGATTTTCCTTTTTGAAATTTTATTGAAATGGCACTGCGAAATTTTGTGAACCAATAAAAATCCCTCATTAAAAGGGATAAATTATTAGAGGTGAGAGAAAGATGCCTGTCCTTGATATCTTTGGTTTTCGTGCCCAATGGAGTCCGTATTTTCTTATTACATTATGTGCAGTATTAGTAGGGTTTTATTTAATTACAGTTAAATATCAGAAAAAAATTACTGATAGTGAACCGATCACTAAAACAGAAGCGAGTATTTTTACTGTTGCAATTGTTCTCTTATATATCATAAAGGGATCTCCACTTGATTTAATGGGTCATCTAATGTTTTATGCTCATATGATCCAAATGGCCTTTCTTTATTTGGTGATAGCACCATTATTTATTTCTGGAATACCAAAATGGATGTGGAGAAAAATTCTGAAAAACACATTAATAAATAATATATTTCAATTCTTTACAAAGCCACTTATTGCTTTGATATTATTTAATGGGATGTTTTCGTTTTATCATATTCCACTCATTTTTGATTTCATTAAAACTGATATGTGGTTACACGCAACCTATACTATCTTTTTATTTTTCCTAGCAGTCTTTATGTGGTGGCCGTTGGTGAATGACCTATCGGAGAATCAATCACTTAGTGGGATAAAAAAAGTTGGTTATATTTTTGCGAATGGGATCTTGATCACTCCTGCTTGTGCATTGATTATATTTTCTGATACACCAATGTACCAAACATATTCTGATCCTAAAGTTTGGATGGAAGCAATGCAACTATGTGTTCCATCTACAACCTTATCATCCCTTCACTTAAGTGGACCGGAAATGTTTAATTCCATGCCGCTGATTGATGATCAACAGCTTGGTGGAGTATTAATGAAAATCATTCAAGAAATTGTTTATGGTACTGTTTTAGCTCAAGTTTTCTTTAAATGGTATCGTCAAGATATAGAAGATGGGAAAGCCGATGAAGAAAATGCGGAATACCCTAATTTAGTTGAATCATAAAAGGTTGGCATCTATACAAAGATGCCAACCTTTTGTGTATTTGATTGAATTAATATTAAGAAAAGTCAGCTATTTGTTGAAAAATGTTGAATCTTACCATAAAATTGTTTCAGAAGAGCTAATTCAATGGGGAGTGTTAGATAATGAATTCAATACCAGTGTTACCTACGATCAGTACCGCGTTCATTGTTCTGAGTGCCATCACAGTGGCAATCGGATGGATACAAATCAAACAGCGGAAAATTGAAACACACAAAAAGACGATGACTTTGGCAGCTGTTTTTGCACTTATTTTCTTTTTGATTTATGCTAGTAGAACGATTTTTATAGGGAATACTTCATTTGGTGGTCCAGCAGATATAAAGATCTATTATACTATTTTTCTTTTCTTTCATATTACCTTAGCAACTGTTGGAGCAGTTTTTGGAATCATGTCATTACTAACGGGATATAAGAATAATTTGAATACTCATCGAAAATTAGGACCAATTACTAGCTTTATTTGGTTTTTCACAGGTATTACAGGGGTGGCAGTCTATTTGCTTCTTTACATTTTCTATCATGGCGGGGAAAC
>CAURFY010000092.1:0-8188 GCA_963524115.1 uncultured Bacillus sp. | reverse complement strand
TGCCCCAACCGATTTCCTTCTGTTCGCCACGGATCTCTAACAGTTGTGCCTCTTGCTCCTCAATTTTCAATTGATAAAGCTTCGCCTTCAGCATCTTCATCGCTTGCTCACGGTTCTTAATTTGCGACCGCTCATTTTGGCAGGTTACCACAACTCCTGTTGGAGCATGAGTAATCCGCACCGCCGAATCGGTCGTATTGATGTGCTGACCGCCGGCGCCAGTCGCCCGATACGTATCAATCTTCAAATCTTCCGTCCGAATATCAACTTCGATTTCATCATTAAACTCCGGCATCACTTCACAAGAAACAAACGAAGTATGACGGCGCCCCGACGCATCAAACGGCGAGATCCGCACCAAACGATGCACACCCTTTTCCGACTTCAAATAACCGTACGCGTTGTGCCCCTTAATCGCCAGCGTCACACTCTTAATTCCCGCCTCATCACCAGGCAGATAATCGAGCGTTTCCACCCTGAAACCTTTTTTCTCCGCCCAACGAGTATACATCCGAAGCAACATCGAACCCCAATCCTGCGATTCCGTCCCGCCCGCACCAGGGTGAAGCTCCAAAATGGCATTATTTTTATCATAGGGCTCACTTAACAGAAGTTCGAGCTCAAACTTACTCAAACGTTCCGTAAACTCCAATAATTCACTCTCAAGATCGCTTTGCAGCTCCGCGTCCGGTTCTTCCTTTATCAACTCAAAAGTTAACTCGAGATTCTCATATGTCTCATACAAATCATGGAACACATGAACCTGATCCTTCAACGCATTGGACTCGCTAATCACCGTCTGCGCCTGCTGCTGGTCATCCCAGAAATTCGGATGAAGCATCTCATCATCAAGCTGTGCAATTCGCGCCTCCTTGTTCTCTAAGTCAAAGAGACCCCCTAAAGCCCGCTAATTTCTTAGCTGTCATCTCAAGCTCATTTCTAATATCCGCTAATTCCATCCTCGTCACCCCAAAATAATTGTTATATACTATTATACCGTTAAACACTGATACAGGCAAAAGAGAGTCGACGTGCACGCCGGCCCTCCAATACAATATGCAAAACATTTCTATTTTTGTAAAAATAATCCTCGTTTGGTTCCTTAAGTCAGTCTATCGCCTACTCAAACTTACCATGGCAGTTCTTATATTTTTTGCCGCTTCCGCAGTGGCATGGGTCGTTGCGACCGATGTCCTGTTTCTTAACAACTGGCTTTTTCTTTACTTGTTCGCCGTCTTCCTTCGGATTAACAGCGACCCCTTGAGCCACTTCCTGACGCTCAAGGTTGTTTCGGATTTCCGCTTTCATCAGGTACATCGCTGCTTCCTCTTCAATCGAGGCGATCATCGCTTCAAACATCGCGAAACCTTCTTGTTGATATTCCTGAAGCGGATTAATTTGGCCGTATGCCCGCAAGTGAATACCTTGACGGAGCTGATCCATTGCGTCAATATGATCCATCCATTTGGAATCGACAGAACGGAGTAGAATAACTTTTTCAAATTCACGCATTTGTTCTTCAGATAGCAATTGTTCTTTTTCGGTATAGCGCTCTTGAACTTTAGCGAAAATAACATCTTTCATTTCTTCAGGCTCTTTTTCTTTAAGTTGGTCTAAAACGATATCGCCTTCACGAAGAAGATTAGCATGCGTATAATCGATAATTCCTTGAAGATTCCAATCTTCCGGTTCTTCGTTTACAGGAGTATGGGCATCAACAGTACGCGAAATCGTCGCCACAATCATGTTTTGAACGATATCACGAAGGTTTTCAGATTCTAAGACGTCATTCCGTTGCTTGTAAATAATTTCACGTTGCTGACGTAATACATCATCATATTCTAAAAGTTGTTTCCGAGCATCAAAGTTGTTTCCTACAACACGTTTCTGTGCTGATTCAACTGCTTTAGAAACCATTTTGCTTTGGATTGGTTGTGAATCATCCATACCTAAGCGTTCCATCATTGATTTCATGTTATCGGAACCAAAACGGCGCATTAACTCATCTTCCATAGAAAGATAGAACTGCGTGATTCCTGGGTCCCCTTGACGACCAGAACGTCCACGGAGCTGATTATCGATCCGTCGACTTTCATGACGCTCGGTACCCACAACGGCAAGTCCGCCCAGCTCAACAACACCTTCGCCAAGCTTAATATCTGTACCACGTCCAGCCATGTTGGTGGCAATCGTTACAGCACCGCGTTGACCGGCTTCCATGATAATTTCCGCCTCACGGCCATGATTTTTGGCATTCAAGACGTTGTGTCGAACGCCTTTTTTTGTCAACAAATTGGAGATAAGTTCAGATGTTTCAATCGCTACTGTACCAACTAGCACTGGTTGCCCTTTTTGGTGGCGCTGGGTTATATCTTCAACAACCGCATTGAACTTGCCGCCCATTGAAGTATAAATCAAATCGGCACGATCATCACGAATAATCGGTTGGTTCGTTGGAATGACGATAACATACATATTATAAATATTTCGGAATTCTTCTTCCTCCGTTTTCGCTGTACCTGTCATACCGGAAAGTTTCTCGTACATCCGGAAGTAGTTTTGGAACGTAATGGTTGCTAAAGTCATGCTTTCATTTTGAATCTCAAGGCCTTCTTTTGCTTCAATTGCTTGATGGAGACCTTCGCTGTAACGGCGACCTTTCATCATCCGGCCAGTGAACTGGTCAACGATAATGATTTCACCCTCTTGAACCACATAATCAACATCAAGGTGCATGCTGACATTTGCCCTTAGAGCCTGATTAATATGATGGTTTAAGGTGATATGCGAGTAGTCAAACAAATTATCAATTCCAAAAGAACGTTCGGCCTTGGTAATCCCTTCCTCAGTCAGCATAACCCCTTTAGTTTTTTCATCATAAGTATAATCTTCTTCTTTTTTCAGCGTCCGCACGAATCCATTTGCTTGGATATAGAGGGCTGTGGATTTTTGAGCAGAACCTGAAATGATTAACGGTGTCCGTGCTTCATCGATTAGGATGGAGTCAACCTCATCAATGATCGCATAATGAAGCGGACGTTGTACCATCTGTTCTTTGTAAAGAACCATGTTGTCACGCAAATAGTCAAAACCATATTCATTGTTTG
This sequence comes from uncultured Bacillus sp., assembly GCA_963524115.1. Lineage (GTDB taxonomy): Bacteria > Bacillota > Bacilli > Bacillales > Cytobacillaceae > Bacillus_BU. The sequence continues at coordinate 5,081 of CAURFY010000092.1, read as the reverse complement.
TTCCATAAGTAATATCGGCTGCATATGCCTCTTGTTTTTCTTCCTTTGACATCCCGTTAAGGTTTAGACCTACAGTTAAGCCAAGGAATTCGTAGAGACGACCCATATCTGCAGCATCACGACTTGCCAAGTATTCGTTGACGGTTACAACATGTACGCCTTTTCCAGAAAGAGCATTTAAATAAACCGGCATTGTCGCCGTTAATGTTTTACCTTCACCTGTTTTCATTTCAGAGATATTGCCTTCATGCAGGGCTACGCCCCCCATTAATTGAACGTGATAAGGATATAGTCCTAACACACGGCGAGAACCTTCACGAACAACCGCAAATGCTTCAAAAAGCAAGTCGTCGAGGGTTTCACCTTTTTGGTAGCGATCCTGAAACTGAGCTGTTTTTTCCCGAAGTTGATCATCTGTTAACTTTTCCATTTCGGCAGCAAAAAGTTCAATTTGATCGGCCTTTTTAGCCAGGCGTTTGATGTCGCGCTTATTTGGATCAAATACTTTATTTAAAATACCAAGCATGTAATAACGCTCCTTTTTTGGATTCAAAATTAGAAAAGCACGAGCGCCCTAGCGCTTGCGCTAGACAATACCCTATTAAATCTTTCTCATCTGAAAAAAGATTCGCTTTGAATCGGCAGAATCCTTTTTATATAAATCGATTAATTTCTTACTAATATTATCACTTCCGATATAGGGTGACAACTTATGCAGGGATCGAAGGAGGGGATAAAAGTAATAAAATACTTTTTTTCTGTTAAGTTTCGAATTCTTTCCACATTTTAAATGTTACAGCACATTAATTAAGATTCATTTTAAAAATAAAAGGCTGTTTTCGTAAACATTGTTATTAGAGAAGTGGTTGATTTCCGCTCCAGGTGCGCAGCAAACCGCGGGGCGGGCGGTGAGCCTCCTCGGCGTTTTACGCCTGCGGGGTCTCACCTGTCCCGCTACTCCCGCAGGAGTCGAGCACCTTTCGCTCCAATCCGCTTCTATTTCAACGGTAGTCCAAAAACAAAAATCTTTTAGATAAAAAAATCAACTATTATTATATTTACCCAGTTATTTAATATTTTAATAGTATAAAAAATGATATTTCGGAATAATTTATCTTTTCACAAAATGTACATTTGGAAAAAATGAGTATCTTTAAGATACTATCTTTAGTAATCCTAAAAGTTACTGTTATAAAGAGAGATTTTCGAGGGGGATTGAAATTGCCTTTTAGGAAAAAGAAGAACACGAGAGAATCAGATGAAGATTTTGGACAAAAGAAACTTGGTTTGTTCCGACGGCTATGGAAAAAATTTAGAAATATTGATTGGAAAAATCCAGTCAACCGTTGGAAGCTTTTGGTTATATCATTAGTTGTTTTTGTTGGTTTGATTGGATTTGTGGGAGGAGCAATTGCCTTAACCAATAGCCCAGCCTTCTGTAAAACATGTCATGAAATGGCACCAGAACATGTAACATTTGAAGCGAGTTCTCATAATCAAATAACATGTGTACAATGTCATATTAAACCTGGAAATGTCAATATGGTTATGCATAAAGTAGAATCATTAAAAGAAGTTTATTATCATATTACAGGTGTACCTGATCCCATTGTTCAGACCGTTGCGGTACTGGATGAAAACTGTAAACAGTGTCATACCGACAAACGAATGATTACTCCAGGTGGGGATCTTACCATAAAACATAAAGAACATATCAAGGAGAATATTCCTTGTATCACCTGTCACAGCGGAGTTGTTCATGCCAAGGTTGTTGAACGGGGTATAAACGGTTCTACAACTTATGATAAATGGACGACCAAAAACGGTGATAAACTAATGGGTAGTGAATATATGAAACCAAATATGGGTACGTGTATTGACTGCCACACTCAAGTAAATCAAGGTAAAAAGCCATGGGAAGATTACTCTTACAGCATACCTGAGAATCCTCACGAAGAGGAACATGGAACAGCAGATGCTGGTAAGAAAGAAGAATATACTAAGAAAGAAATAAAAGCACAAGATGTCATCTTTGAAACAATAAATAGTCAGAAACAGGACGTCAAGCTTTCAATGGAATGTTCATCCTGTCATCAGAAGGAAAACACGCCGATTAATCACCAAAATGTTGATTGGAATAAAAATCATGGAAGTTCCTCAATAAAAGAACTAGATAATTGTTTGAACTGCCACGAAGATTCTAAATGGAATAAGACCTTCGAAAAGCAGGATTTAAAGCAATTACTAAATAGCGGAACTAAGAAGGAAAAAAGTGTGGTCAATATGGAAGACATCAAGCAGCGTACTAGACAAAATAGTTTTTGTAACGATTGTCACGAGAAGGAGCACGCCAAGCTCGACTCATAAATGAAGCAATGAATCCGCAAGGTAATACCGTATTTCCCAATACGGTATTACCTTGTTTTTTACTGTAAAAAAGGTGAGTTGGTTATAATTGTCTGAATTGAGAAACTTTTCACAAAATGTCCACTATAATATACCCATATCTTGTAAGATACTATAGCTATAGAAAGATAATATTTTTATTTTACAAAAAAATAATAGTGGGGTGACTACAATGGCTTTTTGGAAAGGAAAAAAACAGAAAGGACCAGCTGAGAATCCCGAAGAAAAAAAACCAGGTTTAATTAGAAGACTATGGCGGAAATTCCGAGCGATAGATTGGAAAAATCCAGTTAACCGCTGGAAGGCATTATTTACTGCCTTAGCGTTATTTATCGTCATGCTTGGATTTATTGGTGGTGCCATTGCTGCTACCAATAGCCCGTCCTTTTGTAAGGTTTGTCATGAAATGGCACCAGAGCATGTCACATTTGAAGCAAGTTCCCACAGTCAAGCGACCTGTGTCGATTGTCATATTGCACCTGGCAATGTTGAAATGGTTCTACATAAGATAGGGTCTTTAAAAGAAGTTTATTATCATATTACCGGTGTACCTGATCCAATCGTGCAAACGGTAGCGGTTTTGGATGAGAACTGCGAGAAATGCCATTCGAAAAATCGCCTAATTTCAGCAGATGGGGATCTAATCGTAAATCACGAAGATCATATTAAAGAAGGGATTCCCTGTGTAACCTGCCATAGTGGAGTAGTGCATGCAAAAGTTGTGGAAAGAAACATAAATGGTTCCACTACATATGATGACTGGACCAAAGAAAATGGCGAAAAGCTAATGGGTAAGAAAAATATGGACCCGAATATGGGAACCTGTATAGACTGCCATACTAAAGTAAATGAAGGTAAAAAGCCTTGGAAAGACTATTCATATAGAGTGCCGGAAAACCCTCACGAAAAGGAGAAGGGGAAAAAAACAGATTCTAGTGATGAAAAGGAAGAAACCAAGGCAGTAAGTGGAGGTACAGAGAAGGCTATAAAAGTAAGTCATCAGGATGCCGTACTCCAAGTGGTTGACAAACAACAAACAGATGTCAAGCTGTCAATGGAATGTAGCACCTGTCATAAAAGTACGAACACTCCAGAAAATCACCAAAATATTGACTGGAGCAAAAAACACGGTGAGGATGCTATCCAACAACTTGATAAATGTATCGACTGTCACCAAGATCAAAAGTGGAATAAGGTTATTGCGGATCAAAACATAAATGAATTGTTAAAAGGAACCAATGACATAGATGATTACACAGCCAACGTCACAATTGTAAAAAATGAAGTGCGGAAAAATCAATTCTGTAGCACATGTCATGAAAATCGCCCACCAAGTCACACTGAAAGTTACCAGTGGCTAACAGATGCACATGCTGATAATGCTCGGACAGCCGAAGAAAAGGCAAGGTGTTTTGTTTGCCATGATCGAGATAAAGTAGTTAAAAGTACGACAAGTGTAAAGTCACAGAACGATGTGTATTGTCAATACTGTCACAGAACTGGGTTTAAGGGAGATTACAATAATTAACCTTTCTTTTGTAATAAGTGGAACAGATATTCAATTTTGGGGGATGCGATAGTAAATCGTGTCTCTTTTTTTGTGCTTTTAAGTAAATAAGTATGTTCGAGTTATCCTTTTGGGGATTTTCAAAAATCGGACACATAATACCGGGTGAAATGTGACAGAAATTCTAACATGAACTGTGAGGTTTGTCACTACAGAAAACACAAGAAGTCTCAGGAAAAGAAACTTGTGACAGAAATATTTAGCCATAACGATGCCTAATTCAATGAATAGGTGTGAGGGAATTTCGATTTTGCAAGATAATTAAACTACAAAAAATCCACGCCTATTTAACCATTAAATTATTTTTATATAAGGTTTTTCGCTAAAATTAGCAATATTTTATGTAAGCTTTATGATCATTGATTTTTAGTCGGTAAGTCTAAAATACTCAATAACCATCTATAAAAGTTGTTCACAGATAGTAGACATAATTGTTTACATTCTGTCACTTTTATGTGATTTTTGTGAGTATTTATGGAGTAATCTTTTTGATAGTGACATAATTTCTACCTCATAAGTTATCACTATAGCAGCGTTGTTAATACAGTGTCATGATGGGGGTTTTAACATATTAACACTACTTAAAACTTGTTAATACACATGTATTTTTTACCAATTGGCCAGTGGGAAACTGATTTAACAGTCATGGGACATTTTTTCACAAATTGTCCATTTGGAAAAAGCCCTTTCTTATTAGATACTAACTTTAGAGAGGTAATAAACATAAAAAAAATTAACTAGAGAGAAATGACAGAAAGGGTGAACATCTTGGCCTTTTGGAAAAAACAGACAGAACCAAAAGAGAACAGACACGAAGAGAAAAAAGTGGGTCTGATCAGAAGACTTTGGCGGAGGTTCCGAAATATAGATTGGCAAAACCCGGTTAACCGCTGGAAGCTATTATTTGTTTCGTTATTTGGATTTATTGTCATTCTTGGATTGATGTACGGAGTAATTGAAGCTACATCCACTCCATCGTTTTGTAAAGTGTGTCACGAAATGGCGCCGGAGCACACTACCTATGAAGCAAGTGCTCACAGCAAGATTACCTGTGTTCAGTGTCACGTTAAGCCAGGCGCTGTAAATACTGTGGTTCATAAAGTTGAAG
>CAURFY010000091.1:0-8293 GCA_963524115.1 uncultured Bacillus sp. | reverse complement strand
TTAAACACCTGTCCATCTGGAAAATAAACCAAAATCGGTTTCATCTTTTCAATCACGTGATAATTCGTGATGATATAACCATCGGCAGCTATATTAAAACCAGTTCCTTTTGAATCGCTTCCCTCAACGGAAACAACAGCTTTTTTGTATTGTTGAATATCTTTTTGTTTAGATAATTGGAAGGACGTTTTCACAAAATGAAAGGCAGGCAGGTTGAAAATACTTGAAAACGTTGAAAAGCTGCTAATCAAGAACATTATGGCAATGATCCCGGCCACAGAACGTATAATAATGGTGCGCCGTTTCTTTTTTTTCTCACTGTGAGGGTCTTTTTCTATAACAAAAAATTCTTCATAGGAAGGTTCAGTAAACTCACTTTTCTCGTCGTTTTCTTCGTCCATTACTTCCCCTCGTTTCAACTAAGATTATTCAGCGTAGATGAGCTAAGCTGGCTGTATTTTTAATAGCATTCACTAGTGGCATTGTACCGAGTAGTTCATTCACTTTTTGATTATGAAGAATTAACCCACAACCTGGGCAATTAACCATTTTTCAATATCATTTAAATCTTCAACCTTTATTGATATAATATTACACATTAATTCTAAATAAATGGGAGAAAAATATGAAAAATAATTCAAAATGGCAACGTTCAAAAAAAAAACTGATGGCTGCTGGTGCTGCCCTTGGAATAGCATTTGCTGATTTTGATCCGGCTACACCTCCTCCAAAACATGAAATAGTTTTTCAGATGGATGAAAAATCAGGTGACGATAATAAAAACAAAAAAGGAAGCAACAAAAGTTGCACATGAATTTTCTAGTTTGTTAGCATAATCAAATTATGGGTTACACTCTTCTTTCTTTTGCACACCAATAAAAAAAGCCCTACCAAGTGGGCTTTTTCGACCGAATTTATTTAAATGTTACTTTTACTGAATAGCCAAGGTTGCTGAAAAATTCTTTTAGAACTTTATCTGCACTCTTTTCGGCTATTTGTAGTAGGCCTATGTCCGTTGCCTCTTTCTTGATTTTTTTTTGTGCAACCGAAGCAAAATCAAACCCTTCATCCCACTCTACATTCCCGCGAAACAAGCCTTCGTCTGAAAAAGTTTGTACCTTATCCATCTGAATGGCCGGATCCTGAATGAGCTTTGCATGTGGTAGGACGATTTCAAGTTTTTTAGTCTTATTGTTTATTTTAATATCCTCTGAAGTGATTCCTTTTAAATCAACCCCAGCAAGCACTGTGGCTGGAACAATCAATAATACCTCTCGTTTTGTTCCAGGGATATTCATTGATATATTTTTCCCAAATAACTTATTATCTTCCTGCTCAATTACAACCTTAACATGGGCTTCTGCCGTAGCGAGTGTGGATAATTCCTGAACCTGTTCAACGAATGTAGAGCTTTCCTTTTTTACTAGATTACCAGAGTACAACCAGAATGCCCCAGATGCGGCCAACACTACTATAATGGTAAAAATAAATATTTTTAATCCCCATACTTTAAAGATGAGTCTAACTAAAGTACCAGATTTATGAGTTACTTTTTCTTTATGTCCAATTGCAGCGGTAGCAGCACTTTCGTTTTGCCCATCTTTTAACTCGGTCAAAATGCTTTCTAATTGTGCCAACGCAACTTCTTTTTTCCCCACCTAGTTCACTCTCTCTCACTTTAAAAAATTATTTCTAGATTCATAGGAATACTATGTACATCTATTATTTTACCACAATTCCACGACATAATCCGACAATTAAGAAAAGCGGAAGCTCAGGTATCTTGGAAAAACACAAATGCCAGGTTACATCCAATTAACTGGATATTACCTGGCACACGTCCTTTTTATTGTTTAATGTTTCCAAATAACCTTCTTCCAGAATCAACATCTAAACCATCTCTTAGTTTGATAAACGTCATCCGCCAACTTTCGGACAACTCATCAATATCTAACATTTTATTTAAACCTTGGATATTATCTTTTTCATTATACATAATCAGATTCGCGTATGAAACGGTTATCCCTTTTGGATGTCGTTGCATGAGAGTCAGTCCCTGATTTTTAGAAACAGTCCCTTCTTTGAGAACTCTAAAATAAAATCCAGTGTAACCCGTTTTCTGAATTTTCAAAGGTAAGTCATCTTCATCGTATTTAAGAGATAACTTGTAACAAGGTTGCCTCGGCTGACTTATTTGAACAATTGCCTCACCTAATCTGAATATATCTCCAATACATATTTCCTCTTCTAATAATCCCAATGTTGTTAGGTTCTCTCCGAAAGCTCCATAATCTAATGAACGGTTCAATTCCTTTTCCCAATATGTATAGTGCTCAAAGGGATACACGCAAATAGCCTTATCTTTACCACCATGATGCACCAAATCCGCTTGACCATCACCGGAAAAATTTAGTGTTGTAAGAAATAACGGCCTTTCTTCTGGCTGCTTATTAATCCCCGAAGTAATTTCCTTATTTTGATATTCCAAAGAAACAGGTTTTCCAATATTTATCGATTTTATCAGTACAGAACTCATTCTTTCACCTCTTTAAAGTTAGTCTAATTCTATTATAAAAACGGGAACTAGCTTTGGGAAACATAATTTTAATTTCCTGGGTAAGCGCAGAAATAGACAGTCTTATACAAAAAAAGATGACAAACTCTTTTGCAATGTCGAACTATAAAATAGACGATATCACCTAAATCTCTAGTTAGTAATGGCATCAACTTAATAAATATCGACAAAATTAAGCAATCTTCGATCAAGATTAACTACATGTTCACCCTAAAGTGGCGAAAATATGTCATAATAAGATTAAGGAATAAAATTGGTTCCGTATTAGAAAGGGTGTTCTCAATGGGTAATGAAATTGAAACGATATATTATTTAGAAAATCCGGAGAAAGATCTTAAAACATTTGCGACTGGTTCTCAGTTAAAATACGACGATATCATTAAAGATGTTTTCGGCGTTGCCTGTATAAAAGACCTCCCAATGATGATTCAATATAACAAAAGCTTTCAGGATAGCATCTGTAGCAGTAAAGGGATTAGGGAAAACGAAATCACATTGGAAATGGTACTTCGTGTAGCCTCTAAAATGGAGTTGCTCCAGTTAAGAAATAAATATGTTGACCGAATTGACAATGGAGATAATTTGGAACCACTCGAAGCCCCATTCCCATTCGATCCAATCATTAGGCTTCGAGAAGGTATTTTTCAATGGGATCAAAAAAACTTTTCATACGATATGGTAAGAATATCATAAACCTAATTAATTGTGTCCAAGAAGAATTAATTTCCGGACACTTTCTTTTTGTCTTTATTTATTACAATAATTAGTTTTATTGTAAAAGGAATTCCAGCACGACATTAAAACTTTTCCCATACATATAAATATGATTATATATTTCCAATATCGGAATGGGAAAGTTGTGGTGTTACCAAGATGGAAATGAACCATGTTGTTGACTATTCTTTTCAAAACCTTCAGGAAAATGGTATGTCCTTTGAGCAGGTCTTTCGGAGAATTAAGGATTTTATGAAATTGTATCCAAGTGGAAATTTTCGGTTGATGATTGGAACTGATTCTCAAGTCCATAAAACAAAAACTGTTTTTATTACTGGTATTGTGATTCAAAATCAAGGAAAAGGCGTGTGGGCGTGTATTAGAAAGGTAAGCATACCAAGGAAAATGACCCATTTACACGAAAGAATCTCATTAGAGTTATCATTAACAGAGGAAATGGTTTCATTGTTTGATGAGAATAGAAAAGAACAGTTAATTCATATTATTTTTCCATATCTGTATCAAGGAGCTACTTTTACAATGGAAGGCCATATCGATATTGGGGCAGGAAAACGAAATAAGACAAGTGCTTTTGTTAAGGAAATGGTCACAAGAATGGAATCTATGGGAATTGAACCAAAAATAAAACCCAATGCTTTCGTAGCCTCGAGCTACGCAAACCGGTATACAAGATAAAAACAGCCATGCATTGATTACTAGCAAGGCTGTTAATGATTGAAATCTGGAAGGATAAGCATTTTTTCTAAAAGTCGTTTTGAAATTAGCTCATACCCTGCTGCGTTTGGATGCAAGGAATCACTAAAGTACTTATGTTTTGCCTTGCCTTCAAATAAATCAATAGTTGGAATAAACATAATTGGTTCATAATCAGAAGATACCCTAATCATTTCCCTGTTCCAATTATTAATCTCTTCATGGATTGGTTTTTGGTTATTATATTGGTTATAAGGATTATACAGCCCCATCATAAAAATTGGAACATTTCCATTTTCATTCCTTATTTTATCAAGAATCTGTTGGAGATTTACGGAGAATTCACTTCTCCCTTGCTTCATTTTATTGTGATTAATTGGATTAAATTTATATTCGGCACTCCTTTTTATTCTTAAGCTGTTCTAACAGATTTCCTGTAGTATACCCAGGTATGCCACAATTGTATATGTGTAAAGGGGTTCCCTTTAACCTCTCAAACCGCTCGTTAAACCTTCCAATATAACCTTTTTTTAATGGATCCCCAGTTCCATAAGTAATTGAATCACCGAGTGCAACTATAGCTATGTTTCTCTTAACCGAAGAACCGGACATACCTATTATCATTAACACCACCATAATAACCGCTATAATATTATTCTTCATCAAGCAACTCCCAATAATCACTTCAATTAATTATTCATTCTTTTTTCGGCACTAGTTATTAACTTCTTTAAAATCATTTGTGAAGTTCATCACATATTTTTTTAATGTCGAAATTTTAAGTTCAATAAATGGTTGAGCGATTGCTTTGATTATATTACTTGAAAGGACAGTGATGATCAGGAATGCAAGCAATATTAACACGAAAATTTGCCCTGGTTCCTTTAATAATTCTTCTAACCCGCTATTTCTAAAATATTTTATAAAAAAGCCATGTAATAGGTAGACATATAAAGATCTCGTTCCCCATTTTGTGAAGAAGAAATTTTTTCTTGGGACACATGAAAAAAAGCCCAGCATAGTGAGTAGGGTTAACATATACACCCCTAAGCGAACGATTCCACCATGAATGCCAGAAACATGAAACTCAACGTAAGGTTTGGATCCAAAAAACCATTTATAGTTAAATTCAGGTAGTATATAAAATGCCAATAATATCGAAAGTAAAATGGTTAACGATGTAAGTTTAATTTTGATATCTCGCATTTTCTGAAAATGTTCTGTTTTCATATAGAAACCAAGTAAATACAATGGAAAAAATACAAGTGTTCTTGATAGGCTTAAATAATCATTTATCCCATTAACATAACCGACTACTACTCCTAAACTTACAGATAACAAAAGTCCGTATCGTGCTTTCCATTTGGTAAATAGAAAAAGCATAACATTCCAGCAAAATAAACTGACCAAAAACCATAATGACCATTCCGGAACCAAAGGATCAATTTTTATTTCGTCTTTTTCATGAATATAAAAATAATAGAATGAATAGATACCTTGAAAGATTAAATAAGGCCCAATCAGCTTTTTGGTAATTTTTAATAAATAACCCTTTTGTCTAAATCCTTTGGCAAAGTACCCAGAAATTAAAATAAATGCGGGCATATGAAATAGATAAATCGTGGTATACAATGCAAAAATGAGCTTGTTTTCCTGAATGTATGATTGAAGTAAGTGACCCAACACCATTAGAAAAATCAACAAAACTTTCGCGTTGTCATAATAGGCTTCCCTAGTTTTCATGGGAACTTCTTAACCCTCCAAAATTCAAATTTGCAAAACTACAATGTTCTTCTTTTTCTGAGAACAGTAAGTTGTTGCTTGACTCATGATAAAACTATTATATTATTTACCATTTTTTATCTTTTTTCAAGTCAAAACTATTTCAATTCTCATAATAACAGACCAGCCCCAAACTGATGTACAGCACAGGGCTGGTCTGTTATTTTTTTATCAGGCCATTAATTTGCAAATATCATTTGTAAATTCAACTGGATCGTTGATTGGTAAACCTTCGATTAACAACGCTTGATTGTACAAAAGCTTAGTATATAAACCTAATTTATCTTTATCGTTGTCAAACGCCTCTTTTAATGAAAGAAATACCTCATGATTTTTATTAATTTCCAATACCTTGTCTGCTTTGACATTTTGGTTATCAGGCATTGCGCTAAGGACTTTTTCCATTTCGATGGTAATCTCACCGTCTGTTGATAAACATACCGGATGAGACTTTAATCGTTTGGAAATTCGTACATCCTTTACCTTTTCTGCTAAAATGGTTTTCATATAATCAAAGAGTTCTTTGTTTTCCTTCTCTTCAGACTCCGAGTTTGCTTGATTTTCATCCGCTTCAATACCGAGGTCACCACTAGATATTGATCTGAATTCTTTATCTTGATAATTGATTAGCATTCTAATAGCGAACTCATCAATTTCATCGGTAAAGTATAAGATTTCATATCCCTTTTCCGAAACAAATTCAGTCTGAGGTAACTTCTCAATTCTTTCATTCGATTCCCCAGAAGCGTAATAAATATATTTTTGATCTTCAGGCATTCTTGTAACATATTCCTCTAAACTAACAAGTTTCTTCTCTTTAGAAGAGTAGAACATTAAAAGATCCTGCAATAATTCCTTTTCTGCACCAAAATCACTATATACCCCATATTTTAACTGGCGGCCAAAGGATTGGTAAAATTCTTCATACTTTTCTCTTTCATTTTTCATTAAACTTTGCAGTTCACTTTTAATTTTTTTGTTGATGTTTTTAGCGATTAGCTTCAATTGGCGATCATGTTGCAACATCTCTCTAGAAATGTTTAATGATAAATCCTCCGAATCGACCATTCCTTTAACAAAACTAAAATAGTCTGGAAGTAAATCTGAACATTTATTCATGATCAACACGCCATTTGAATATAGCTCTAAGCCCTTTTCAAATTCCTTTGAATAGTAATCAAACGGGATTTTTTCAGGAATATATAAAATGGCATTGTATCTTATTGTTCCATCAACACTGATATGGAGATATTTGATTGGTTTGTCAAAACCGTAACGCTTTTCAACATAAAATTTTTCATAATCATTGGTCGTTAGCTCCTTTTTGTTCTTCTTCCAAATTGGAACCATACTATTGATAATCTGTTCTTCGGTAAAATCTTCAAATTCATTTTCGCTACCTTCTTTAGGTTTACTTCCGGTCATATCCATTTTGATTGGATAGCGAATAAAATCTGAGTATTTTTTGATGATCGATTTTAAGTGATACTCTTCTAAATACTCATCATATTTGTCATCTTCTGTATTCTCTTTAATTTTTAGGATAATCTCAGTCCCTACGGACTCTTTTTCATAGGGCTCAATGGTGTATCCTTCTGCACCGGTTGATTCCCACTTATAACCTTGATCACTACCTACAGCTTTACTTATTACAGTAACATCGTCAGCAACCATAAAAGCTGCATAAAATCCTACGCCGAACTGACCGATAATATCATATCCATCTTTCAATTCATTTTCTTTTTTAAAGGCTAACGAACCACTTTTGGCGATAATTCCTAGGTTGTTTTCCAGTTCTTCTTCAGTCATTCCAATTCCAGTATCGATGAGTTTTAAAGTTCGGTTTTCTTTGTCCGCAACTACTTTTATGTAATAACTTTCTTTGTTAAAACTTAAAGTATCATCCGTTAAGGCTTTGTAATAGATTTTGTCAATTGCATCGCTAGCATTAGAGATTAACTCCCTTAAAAAAACCTCACGATGAGTATAAATTGAGTTGATCATCATTTCTAATAAACGTTTAGATTCTGCTTGAAACTGTTTTTTTGCCATTTTCAATTCTCCTTTCATTTTTGGAACCTCGTGAACATCCTTCCACTTAGTATAAAGGTAAATAGATGATTTTCAAAACTAGGCCATCCACCAATTAGCACTCTATCCTATCGAGTGCTAATCCGATATACATTTAATATCACACACACTATTTTTTTGTCAATAACTTTGGGGAAAAATAGCTGAAAAATATACAAAAGGTGGTTAGGTATCATCACCAGACGATCTCTAACCACCTTTTATTGCTTCTTCGTGAGATTTAGTTTTCTGCTAAGTTACGAGAATTCTCTGTACTAAAAGTACTTTCTTCTACTACTCTTTTTGCCCGTTTAATGAAAAATGCAAGGACTAGTGCTATGAGTGCAATAAATACCGTCACAAAGAAAGCATCATTAATCCCTTCTAACATCGCTTTCATGGTAATTTGTTCTTTTATTTGAGCGAGCATTTCAGGTG
>CAURFY010000090.1:0-8322 GCA_963524115.1 uncultured Bacillus sp. | reverse complement strand
GAATAATAATGCTGTCGTTGTGACCGATGGTCAAGAGGAGAAAATTGCAATTGGGGCTGGAATTGCTTTTCAAAAGAAAAAACACGACATCGTAAATGTCCACAAAATTGAAAAGCTTTTTGTCATGAAGGAAAATGAAAAGCTACATCAATTACTAAATCGCATCCCTGAAGAGCACTTTATCATCTCTGAGGAAATTATTAGCCATGCAGAAGAGTATATTGGGACAAAGTTAAATGAGCATATTCATATCGTGCTCACGGACCACATCTCCTTTGCGATTGAAAGAGAAAGGGATGGGATTCAGTTAAAAAACAAGCTTTTACATGAAATAAAGATCTTATATAAGAAAGAATATGAAGTGGGTCTTTGGGCAATTCAGCATATTAAAGAAAAATGTAATATTGATATGCCTGTTGACGAAGCAGCTTTTATTGCTCTTCATATTCATACTATGAAGCTTCAAGGAGGTGATTTGCGGCAAACAGTTAGACAAACAACGATTGTAAGAGATATGGTCCAGATCATTGTGGGATTCTTAAACATCAAGGTAAATGATGATGATATATCGTACCAGCGCCTCATTACTCATCTAAGATTTGCATTAATAAGGTTGAATCAGTTTGAACATCACACCATGGATGATGAAATGTTGGGGATGATAACAAGGAAATTTCCAATCTCATACAGTTGCGCATCAAGGGTTGCTAAGGAATTATCGATAAAACATGGAGTGACCCTACCTGAACATGAACTGGGATACATCACACTCCATATCGAGAGACTTAGAAAGCAATAGGTTGAAACTGTCATATTTAAGTTATTTATTTTCGTTTTATTTAGTACTTAGAAATAATTTATTGTTATTTCCCGCATTTATTAATGTTGTTTTATTTCATTTTACTTTTAAAAAGTTTGATTGGAGGAATGTTCAAATGAAAAAATATTTTCAAAGACTAGGCCGTTCTTTGATGTTACCAGTAGCGGTATTACCGGCTGCAGCAATATTGATGGGGATTGGATATTGGATTGACCCCACAGGTTGGGGTGCTGATAGTCCGACTGCTGCTTTCTTAATCAAAGCTGGAGCTTCCATAATTGACAATATACCGATTCTATTTGCTATTGGGGTAGCCTTAGGTATGGCCAAAGATAAAGATGGATCATCCGCATTAAGTGGGATGGTCGCCTATCTTGTTGTGACAACTTTGTTATCATCAGGCACAGTAGCTATGCTTCAGGGTATCGATGTAAAAGACGTAGATCCTGCTTTTGCAAAAATCGGAAATGCATTCGTGGGTCTTCTTTCAGGGATTATTGCTTCAATCATGTACAATCGATTTAGCCATGTAAAATTACCAGATGCGTTAGCATTTTTTAGTGGGAAGCGACTAGTCCCTATTATGACTGCATTGTCAATGTTAGTGGTTTCCGCTGTCTTGTTCTTTGTATGGCCAGTAATCTTTTCAGGACTAGTTAATTTTGGTGAAACTATTGCCAAATTAGGTGCTGTAGGTGCAGGTTTATATGGATTTTTCAATAGACTATTAATTCCAACTGGATTACACCACGCTCTAAACTCAGTGTTCTGGTTCGATGTTGCCGGAATCAACGATATCGGTAATTTCTGGTCTGGAAAAGGAACAAAGGGTATTACTGGTATGTACCAAGCTGGATTCTTCCCAGTGATGATGTTTGGTTTACCAGCAGCAGGATTAGCCATGTATCATACTGCAAAAGATAAAAAGAAAAAGCAAGTGGCATCATTAATGTTGGCAGCTGGATTTGCATCATTTTTCACTGGAGTTACAGAACCCCTTGAATTTGCTTTCATGTTCGTAGCGCCAGCGCTATATGTTGTTCACGCCGCATTAACAGGTGTTTCATTAGCAATTGCCGCAATGTTCCATTGGACAGCAGGGTTTGGCTTTAGTGCGGGACTTGTCGACTTTATATTAAGTTCAAGACTTCCATTGGCTAATCAACCTTATATGTTATTAGTTCAAGGACTTGTATTTGCCGTTATTTACTATTTCTTATTCCGATTCTTGATCACTAAATTCAACTTAATGACTCCTGGTAGAGAAGAAGATATTGATGAAGAAGATGTAGTAACTGGTACAGCTGGAGAAAAATTTGCTGTGATGGCAGCTAAGATTTATGAAGGATTAGGCGGAAACGCTAACGTAGATGCGGTTGATTACTGCGCAACACGTTTACGAGTTGAAGTAAAAGATATGAATGTAGTTGATAAGAAAAAAATTAAAAGCACAGGTGTTCCAGGAATAAATGTTGTTGGTCCACAAAGTATTCAAGTTATAGTTGGTACGAATGTTCAATTTGTAGCTGACGAAATCGAGAAAATACGTAAATAACGTTTTTTTGGAAAGAAGCCCTTAGTGTCACTTGGACACTTAAGGGCTTTTTCTATTTTTCCTAGAAAAAACGAATCTTAACATTATCTTGACATTTTCAAGAAAGGTTCTTAAATGTTGTTAGATAAGATGAAGGAGAAGTTAGATAGATATTTTACAAGGAGATGGATCGAATGAAATGGAAGTATATTTTAGTTGGTGGAGCCATTGCAGGAGCTTTTACGATAGGAGCTGTGTTGCAACCAATTGGTGAACACTCAGCGGCAACAAACCCAGTCACTGTAGTTAAAAAGTTACCTATAGTTCAAACAGCAAACGAGACTGACACATCACAACAGAAGAAAGGCGATTTCACATGTCCTATGACTGGAAATGTTATGGGGAGTGGAATGGGAATGGGCAACTATTTTTCAGGTTCTATGTCTCAGGTGATTGCTGATGCTCTTAATATGACAGTGGACGAGCTCCAGGCAGCCCGAAATGATGGGAAATCTATAGCTGATCTTGCCAAGGAAAAGGGAGTTAAAACGGAAGATCTTGTGGCTAAGATGATTCAATCAAGGAAGACTGAGCTAGAGCAGCTTGTAAAAGAAGGAAAGATAACACAAGGACAGATGGACAATATGTTAAAAAACATGGATGTAATGATGAAATCAGCCATTGAGCGTGATACTGTTGGTCCAATGAACGGGCAAGGTAGAGGAATGATGGGTGGTCGATTGACCAACAATACAGAAAACCTATAATATAGTAATGGGGAATCACCCATGCTAAGTTGTAATTATAGAAGGCTAAAAACTCTGGAGCATTGCTTCAGAGTTTTTTAAAACGAGCACCTGGAGCGGAAATCAACATTCTAATTTAACACAGCCTTGAACTTAACCAAGCAGTCATAATTACCAAAACAGGAAAGGCAAACTGCCTGATATAATGTGAAAGAGGAACAAGGTAAGGAGGGATGAAGTTTGGGGAAGGTCATTGCGATTATTGATGATGAAAAAAAAATAAGAGATATGATTAAATCATATTTATATAATGAAGGATTTGAAACCGTAGAAGCGGCGGATGGTATGGCTGCGGTTCAATTGGTTGAAAATCATGCGATTGATCTTGTGTTGCTAGATGTAATGATGCCACTAATGGATGGATTTCAAGCCTTACGTGAAATTCGGAGGGTACACAGAAAAATACCAGTCATTATGTTAACAGCAAAATCGGATGAAATAGACAAGCTTCTTGGGCTTGAAATGGGGGCTGATGATTATATTACTAAACCTTTTAGTATGCGTGAACTAACTGCGCGTATGAGGGCAGTTTTGAGAAGAAGCTCTCCAGAAGATGAAAATGATGAACAGGATAAAATTCTTACCAGGGGTGAAATCGAAATCAATTTAAGCAGTTATGAAGTTAAGGTAAACCATGAAACAATAAACCTAACTCCAACTGAATATAAAATTTTAGTGATGCTATCCCAGAAACCTGGCCGTGTATATAGCCGATTACAATTGATGAACAGCGTGATGGGGGAAGCATTTCTTAATTATGATCGATCAATCGATACTCATGTAAGCAATTTAAGGAAAAAGGTAGAGAGAGATCCAACTCATCCGAAATATATCCATACGGTATATGGAATTGGTTATCGTTTTGGTGACATAAAATGAAACTTCATACAAAGTTGATCATGGCATTCAGTGTTATTATTTTGTTGATGGGAATAAGCCAGTCAGTTTTTTTACAATCAAGGATTCAGGCTACTTTCGAAACCTATCTAGAAGAGAACAATGTCATGTTTATGGATCGTTTGGAACAGAATTTAGAACTTTATTATGATGAAACTGGCTCATGGGACAATGTTCAGCAGCTTTATTTCAACTCCAGTTCTACAAATGAACCTGGAAACGGAATGATGATGCGCGGGATGATGTCGATGAATATGTCTATGTCTAATTTTGACTTTCTTCTCGTAAACACAGATGGAAAGGTCATTGCTGACTCCGCTGGGACTAGAATAGGAGAAGTCGGAGCTGATTTAAAGGGTAAATCACAGGATTTGTTAGTAAAAGGAGACAAGGTGGGAACATTAATCGTCCAACCACATAAACTTCAAAATCTAGAGGAAGAGTTTTTACATTCGTCCAATATAACGATCCTGATTAGCGGCTTGGTTGCAGCGGCAATGGCAGTCATATTCAGTATTTGGATAGCCAGTAAAATAACTCTACCTTTGAGAAATCTGGTAATCGGAATTAAGCAGGTTGCAAGAAGAGAAAAGGTGGATAAAGTGATCATCTCGACAAAAGATGAATTCCACGATCTTGGGGAAGCGTTCAATGACATGTCTCAGAAGTTAGCAAGGAATGAAGAGATTAGACAAGCACTCGTTGCTGATGTAGCTCATGAGTTGCGAACCCCTCTTTCGATTCTTCAAGGAAAATTGGAATCTATTCAAGAAGGGGCAATCGCTCCGACTGAAGAAATTGTTCTTGAACTCACGGATGAAGTTTATCGTTTGAACCGGTTGGTGAGCGATCTACAACAATTGAGTCTTGCTGAAGCTGGCAAACTCACTCTTCATACAAAGTCAGTTGATTTTAAACAATTCATTGATCGGATATGTATTCATTTGCAGTGGTTGGCAGATGAAAAAGAGATTTCACTCTTGCACGAAAAGATTCCAGAAAAGTGTCTGGTGGAAATCGATGCTGACAGGATGACACAGGTTATCGTGAATCTTATTGGCAATGCGCTCCGACATACGCCTAATCATGGTGTGGTGGAGATATCAGCAGAAGAACAAAACCACTCATATTTAGTAAAAATAACAGATACAGGTTCAGGAATACCGGAAGATGCGATTCCATTTATTTTTGAACGCTTTTATAAAAGAGACCCATCGCGTACTCGTAATGATAGTGGTACTGGTACTGGTACTGGTCTAGGACTATCCATTGCCAAAGGATTTGTGGAAGCTCATGGTGGAACCATTACCGTTGAAAGCGAAGTGAACAAAGGGACTTCGTTTTTAATCACACTCCCCAAAAAATAATCCAAATTTGCCTGTTCCTTTACAGGCAATTTGGATTTTTTCGTTTAGGAAAAAATTGTTTCACCTACCTAGGCATTTTTGCTTGATGAAATGTGTCTTCTTAATGCAGTTCGAAGTTTTGGTAATAATCCTAATGATACAATTACTACTACAATATCAAGCGGTAAATAGGCTAGCATCCATCCCCAGGCCATAAGATAACTGAAACCATCAGGAGCATCTGCCCAAATTTTAAACGCAACATACATTAAGTTAGTTCCAATAATGTAATTGCATAATATGGTTAGGATTCCTGCATTTATATAACATTTTCGTGAAGTTATTTTATGGTCACCAATTAATTTCCCTGAAACATATGCCACTGCAATAAACGATAATATAAAGCCGAAAGTAGGGCTTAGGAGATGACTAGGACCTCCTTTAAACTGGGCGAAGACAGGTGCACCCACCAGTCCCACAAAGATGTAACCAATCATTGAAAGAGAACCTAACCGACTGCCGAGAATACCACCAGCTAAAACTGCGAACATTAGCTGAAGGGTTATCGGAACACCTCCAATTGTTAAAAACGAGGTAACGTTTGCACCAACAGCCATTAAAGCTACGAATAACCCACATAGTACTATATCTTTTGTTTTTGAATTTACCATATCGGTCCTCCTTAGTAAATCATTTGAAATTAAGTGAGATATTGATTAATATTTTTACATATGTTAACTTATTTGTAAATATGGTTAACATTAATATTTTAGGAGGGGTTTGATGAGTAGTTTCTTTATCACTGGAACTGATACAGATGTTGGTAAGACGATAGCAACCACTCTGATAGCGGCATACTTCAAAAAACAAGGGAAAAATGTAATCCCTTATAAGCCTATACAAAGTGGTGCATTAGAAGATGGTGCAAATTTAGTGGCACCAGATATTCAACTTTATCGGTTAGCATTTCCAGCATTGAATGAAGAGGAAGCAAATACATATTTATTAAAAACACCAAGCTCTCCATATCTAGCATCAAGGGAAGATGGGGTAAATATTTTACCAGCGAAAATTGTCCAACATTTTAGAGTACTAGAACAAAAATATGACATGGTTCTAGTGGAAGGAGCTGGTGGTTTAATCGTTCCAATTCAAGATAATGGCTATAATATGATTGATTTGATAAAGGAATTATCAATTCCAGCTATTCTTGTTGCAAGAGCGGGGTTAGGGACAATCAATCACACTGTCCTCTCAGTTATGGCCATGAGGGATGCAGGAATACCGATTGGCGGTATTATCCTAAACCAGTTAACACAGGGTGACTCCTCAATTGAACAGGATAACAAAAGGATGATTGAATACCTTACCAATATTCCAATCATAGGAATGATCCCATGCTTAAGGAATGTAGAAGAACTGATTCAAAATGATAGATTACTAGACGAGCTTTTAGCCTCGTTGCAGTTTGAAAAGTTAAAGGGGATTAAAAGAAATGAACCAACAAGCACTTCTCGATAGTAGTAAGAAACATTTATGGCTTCCTTTTACGCAAATGACGGATTATGAACGAGATCCATTAATAATTGAAAGTGGTGAAGGGATTGTCCTTAAAGATATTTATGGAAATGAATATTTAGATGGATGTTCATCATTATGGTTAAACGTTCATGGCCATCGAAAAAGGGAAATAAATGATGCGATAAAAAATCAGCTTGATAAAATTGCCCATTCAACTCTGCTTGGGGCTGCAAATGTACCAGCTATTCAATTAGCAGAAAAGCTTATTGAAATTTCTCCAAGCAATTTACAACGAGTCTTCTATTCGGATTCGGGGGCAACCTCTGTTGAGATTGCTATAAAAATGGCATATCAATATTGGCAGAATATTGGACAAAAAAACAAGAAAAAATTTGTTACAGTTAATAACAGCTATCATGGGGATACAGTCGGGGCAATAAGTGTTGGTGATATTGACCTTTATCACCGTGTTTATGGCTCTTTAATGTTTGATTCAATAAAGGGACCATTTCCAATCATATATCGCAGTCCTTATCAAGGTGAAGAAGAAATCCGGGATAAGGCACTTGAAGCATTAAGGCGCATTTTTGAAGAACACCATGAGGAGATTGCCGGGATTACACTTGAAGCGATTATTCAAGGTGCAGGTGGAATGAATGTCATGCCGAAAGGTTACTTGAAGGGTGTAGAACAGCTTTGTCGGGAGTTTGATATTCTATTAATTGTCGATGAAGTCGCAACAGGGTTTGGACGTACAGGGAAAATGTTTGCTGTGGAGCATGAGGGGGTTCAACCAGACATCATGACAATAGCAAAGGGTATCACCGGAGGCTATCTTCCGATTGCGGCAACACTGACAACGGAAAAAGTCTATGCAGCATTTTATGGGGAATATGAGGAGTATAAGACATTCTTCCATGGACACTCCTATACTGGGAATCAACTAGGTTGTGCTGCTGCATTAGCAAATCTACAAATCTATGAACAAGAAAATATTGTAGAGAACGCGGCGAATAAGGCTGTTTTAATTGAAAGAGAATTAAGTCAACTGAAACTGTTAAGACATGTTGGGGATGTGCGTCAAGCAGGTTTAATGTGTGGAATTGAGCTGGTTAAGGATAAAGAAACGAAGGAACCATTCCCTTGGCAACAACGCATAGGTTATAAATCAACCTTAGAAATGAGAAAACAAGGAATGATCACAAGACCACTCGGTGACGTAATCGTCTTTATGCCCCCTCTTGCAAGCACTGAGGAACAGATAAGGAAAATGATCGGAATCATGAAGGAATCAATCATAAAAACGACAGAATAATAGTTAATGGTAAAAAACAAGGCTCAGTGTACCTGAGCCTTGTTTGTGTTAACTAGGACAAGGGAAGGGATTTTCCCGAAAAG
>CAURFY010000089.1:0-8333 GCA_963524115.1 uncultured Bacillus sp. | reverse complement strand
TAAAAAATAATATTGTTGACGTTTGTTTGTTTAGTTTTCAAAGAGCAATTTGTTTATCATCGCTCAGAGGCGACTTTACTAATATACCACACTGTCGATTACAATGTCAATAACTTTTTTCTCTTATTGAAAGCTGTTCAGCAGCGACGCTTATTAATATACCAAGAATTCATTTTCTCGTCAACAGGTTTTTCACTTTTTATTTTTTAAATAATGCTTTTATCCCCTTTTCGCTTGTTTATGTTTAGACGGCATATAACGAAAACACTCCATAGGTGGTGCCACCCGCTTAAAGAGGGAAAATAATATTTTATACCTCTCCTCCATCGCTGTTTTAACAACATGTTCAATTCTTTCATCCTTAAGGTCAAACAATATTTCATCCATTTCTCTTTTTATCAGATACCTGATTTCCATTTCCTCTTTTCCACTAATCATGATTCCAATCATAGATACACCTCTTTAAAAGATTAATTTTTTGTAGTGTTTTCCATAATTGGGTTTTTTATTACCAACTTATTATCATATCAGTGAATTTACTGCATAGGATAGGATTGAGTGAATGGGACGAGGTGATGAGGTTGAACTTCTTTTATGTTTTGAACGGGAAGACAGTGAAACATGTCGTTTTGATTATGGTCGCTGCTTTCTTTACCGCCTTTTTTATGTATATGGAAAACATCTTCCATCTCGCTGTTTTTACAGCCAAGGATGGTCCTAAGGCAATTTACAAGGGTGAAAAAGATGTGGCTCTAACTTTTAATATCGGTTGGGGTGATGAAAAGGCCGAGCCAATTATCGACATTTTAGAAAAGGAAAAGGTAAAATCCGCAACATTCTTTCTCTCGGGTTCTTGGGCTGAGAGACACCCTGATCTTGTTGAACGTATTGTAAAGAATAGGTTTGAAATAGGCATTCTAGGTTATTCCTATCAAGATTACACTGAGCTTGAGGACGCAAAAGTTAGAAAAGATTTATTATTGGCTCAAGAGGCATTTAAGAAATTAAACATTCAAGGTATTGGAACTGCGCGGGCACCTACAGGTCATTTTGATCAAAGAACACTTAAAATTGCTGACCAGTATGGATTTACAATTGTTCATTGGAGTATTGATTCAAAGGATTGGACAAATCCTGGTGTAATTGAAATACAAAAAAATGTGGCCAAGGCAAAAAAGGGTGATATTATTCTGTTACATGCCTCCGATTCTGCCAAACAAACAAAAAAAGCACTCCCCGGAATATTACAAGAATTGCGCAATAAGGGACTTAAATTTGTAACGGTATCGGAAATGATTGCAAATGGTAATGCTCAGTCTACTGAAATAAACTAAGAAAAAGGCGTAGGCCCAAAATAAAGCCATTAGTAGGAGCTTTATGCTCTTATTAATGGCTTTTTAATGGGCTTATGCCTTAACTACATGCTTTCTTTGCAATTGCGATTTTTCATTTAACCTATGAAGCATAAGTAATTGGTATGCATTACACACAAGCAATGGGATTAACATTAGATACAACCAGCTTTTTTCATTAACTCGCAATGTCGGCATCCACTCAACAACAGTAATTACAACCATGAAAAACAAAGCAGATACAAATGCTTCTTTATTTGTTTGCTTAGCCTTCTGCCAAGCAATTATCAAGCCAAATGCCAAAATTAATAGTGCCACTAAAAAATATGGGATAAAACTTTCCCCTTTTTTAGCAAAAAACAAATACCGGAAGTAAACTAAATCAAATAAAACAAGCCCAATTAACACAATCTGAACTCTATTCCACAAAGTTGCTGACCTAAATATTCCTAAAGCAAAGCGGTGTACGGTTAGATAGGCAAAAAAGCCCATTTGACTTAAGACACTAAAGATTAATCCAATTCCCATTAGCCAAAACATAATGGATATAATCTCGCCTACCTCGAAGTTAGTAAAAAAATGGGCGAATTCTCCCCACCGAACTATAAATCCCACAATTCCAGTTGTTATTGCACCTATTAAGGATGTAGAAAAAAATAATTTTACCATATTACGGCTATTCACAAGTTTTCCCCCAAAACCATTTTATTAATGTTAGCCTAACTCAATTTTTCCTCTGCTA
Source organism: uncultured Bacillus sp. (assembly GCA_963524115.1). GTDB lineage: Bacteria > Bacillota > Bacilli > Bacillales > Cytobacillaceae > Bacillus_BU. The sequence goes on along the minus strand of CAURFY010000089.1, from coordinate 6,239 downwards.
CAATGAAAACACTAAAATTTTTCAAATATTCACTCCTTAATTGTACCAACCCCGTTTTGAAAAATCTAGGCATTCACATTAAATGCATAATAATTGTCCTTCTTTCTCATTCTATAAGTAAGAATTGCTTTGAAAGGAGCTTTGTTATGTTAAAAGTGTCGAAACCGCTCCTCCTAATTTGTTTGATATCTTTTATTTCAGGCTGCTCGGAGACGGGTACACAAAGTAGTCAAGTTAATTATGAAGAAACAAAAAAAATGGTTGTAGATATATTGAAAACAGATGATGGGAAAAAAGCCATCCAAGAAGTAATGTCCGATGATAAACTGAAACAAACGCTTGTAATGGACCAAACTGTGGTAAAAGACACAATTGAACAGACCCTTACATCCGATAAGGGAGTGGAATTTTGGAAAAAGGCGTTTTCCGATCCGAAGTTTTCTGAAGGAATGGCTAAGAGTATGAAAACTGAAAACCAGACATTATTAAAGAACTTAATGAACGATCCCGAATACCGAGGGATGATGGTTGAAGTCCTTAAGGATCCCGAATTACAAAAGGAAGTTACAGACATTTTAAAAACTAAAGATTACCGGGAACACTTGCAGAAAATTATTAGCGAAACCTTCGAAAGTCCGTTGTTTAAAACAAAAATACAAGATCTTCTCATTAAAGCTGCTGATGAAGTGAAAAGTGGAAAACAAGGTTCATCTGGCGGTGGTAGTGATGCAGCCAGCGGCGCATAAAATTGATTCCTCCATATCTTACAAGTAAAGCCTCCCCAGTTTTCGGGGAGGCTTTACAATTCATTATTTACTTTCAAGTGTATCGATTAGATTTTGGGCGATATCCCGATAAATTTTACCAAGCTTGTGGTCCTCATGATAAATGGATGGAGCAAAATCTTCTTCATCCCAATCTGGTTGTCCAAGCGGTAGCTTTCCTAATAGCTTAGTTTGAAGCTCCTCTGCTAACTTCTCTCCGCCGCCATGGCCGAATATATATTCTTTCTCGCCTGTTGCTTTATTTTCAAAGTAAGACATATTTTCAATAACACCAATTACTTCATGATCTGTCTTGATGGCCATTGCCCCTGCACGCGCAGCAACAAAAGCCGCTGTCGGATGAGGTGTTGTTACAATCACTTCCTTGCATGAAGGCAGCATTGAATGCACATCTAATGCAACATCACCTGTCCCTGGTGGAAGATCAAGAAGTAAATAATCTAATTCGCCCCATTGAACTTCATTGAAAAAGCTATTTAACATTTTTCCAAGCATTGGTCCACGCCATATAATTGGAGAATTATCTTCTACAAAGAAACCCATTGAAATTACTTTCACACCTAGACGGTCAACCGGAAGGATTTTTTCATCCTTAACTACCGGTCGGGCTGTAATTCCCATCATATCTGGTACGCTAAAGCCGTAAATATCAGCGTCTATTAAGCCAACCTTTTTTCCTAATCGCGCCAACGACACCGCTAAGTTGACAGATACTGTAGATTTACCCACGCCACCTTTACCACTGGCGATAGCAATAAACGTCGTTTTACTCGATGGGGAAAGTAGACCATCTTCTTCTTTTTTTGATTCAGTACGGTGTTGTACTAACACTTCTTCAGGAAGTTCACTAAACCGCAAGCCTACTGTACCTGCGCCTTCTTCCTTTAATAATGAAACGATCTGTGATTGAAGCTGAAGCTGTTCAGATGTGCCGGTTTTAGCAATTGCTACCTTTACACTTACATGGGCTTTTTCCTCATTTATTTTTATTTCCTGAATTGCATTTACTTCCTTGAGCGTTTTATTTAAAAATGGCTCCTTTAATCCGTTTAAAAGCTCCAATACTTTTGCCTCTGATAACATTTCTAAACACCCACCTTATGTATTCGTTTGCAAACATAGTATACCATAAATCACAAATATAATAGTTAATTGAATCACACATAACAACACGAAAGGGTTAAAAATGGTTTTTAGCCTCACGAATTGAAAAAAGAAGGCTCATACACCTTCTAGTCCGGTACTTTCAATTCCCTTTCATCCGTATAATACCGCAGGATCCCTTTGTAAATCGAATCTGCAACCATACTCTGATAATTGTCCTTTTTCAAATTAGCCTTTTCAACAGGGTTTGATAAAAAGCCGATTTCTACTAATACCCCCGGCTTTTTGGCGTGTTTTAATATATAGACCTGGTGGATTGGTTTGGCTTTTCGCTTTGTGTTCTCCAAGTTTACGCGTAGTTCATCTTGGATAAACTTTGCCGCTCTCTCATTTTCTTGATATTGAGGAGCATAAAAAGTTTGAGCCCCACTCCAACGTGGCGATGGGATGGAATTTAAATGAATACTAACGAAAAAATCCGCCTCGGATTTATTTATTAAATTCAAACGCTGTTTCAGATCCTCCACTTTCCTTCGGCTATATCCTTTTGTCTCTTTTGCAGCCAAATCACGATCAGATTCACGAGTCATTATTACAAGAGCACCTTGTTCTTGGAGGAAGTCTCTGACTTTCAATGAAACATTTAAAGCGTGTTTTACTATCCCCAGCACCCCCATCAGGACCACCATGACCAGGGTCAATCAAAATGATTTTCCCACTTAAAGGAAGATTCCATGATTTCAAGGAGTCATCTTCTATAAAATCATATTGTAAAATGAAAAATAAGATAATTAACCCTATGGCAAATCCACCAATTTTTAATTTTCGTTTCATAAGTCCTGCTTCTCCCTCCTGCCGTGTCCCTATACGGTAAAATATATGGGACAAGGAGAGGAATTAGAACGCTAACTATTCAGCTATAATCTAACTCAGGTGCGAATATTAAAATAAGGTTTTCAATGCAGTTTTAGCTTGTACCGACGTTCTCCTTTATGAAAACCCTCTTTCCACCATGAAACTACATACTGCTCACACATATAAAACAATGATTCACTTTCAATACCTTCATTCCCATGGCCCCAATACAAAATGAAATTATATAACGTATCAATAAAATGCTTCATTTCCTGTTCGCAGCGCATTTGGACCTGGCTTGCTGTTTCTCCAAAATAACCAAACCGGCTCATTCTTGCACCTAATAAATACCCTTCAATCGCTATATCGTAACAGGCCTCTTCCATTCCTGATTTCATTAATATACTTGATGTAATTCGGGATGATCCAAAGTGTGATTGGACACTTGTCTTCAGCATTTGAATCGACAAATCACGAAGAAGTGTCCGCTCATATTTTATTTGCTTTTCTCGTTTTTTTTCTTTAAATGTCGTTATCAAGCTCATTTTGTTTTACACCCCTTTGAAAGTATTCTGTTACCTTCTTATAGGAGACATACAAAATTTGTGCAGCTTTCCGTTTCCAATTTTATAGGAAAATACTGGACAGCTATAAAAAAAAGCTCCAGCCAAATAGCTGGAGCTTGATTTAATATTAACGTTTTGAGAACTGAGGCGCACGACGAGCACCTTTAAGACCGTATTTCTTACGTTCTTTCATACGTGCATCACGAGTTAATAATCCTGCGCGTTTTAATGTTGGACGGAATTCTGGATCAGCTTGTAGTAACGCACGAGCGATACCGTGACGAATAGCGCCAGCTTGACCAGTGTAACCTCCACCTTTAACGTTTACAAGGATGTCATAGCTGCCAAGAGTTTCAGTAGCTACTAATGGTTGTTTAACAACTTCACGTAAAGCTTCAAATGGAATATAATCTGTGATTTCACGATCGTTGATAAGGATGCTTCCGTTACCTGGAATTAAACGTACACGTGCAACGGAGCTTTTACGACGACCAGTACCAATATATTGAACTTGTGCCAAGTTAATGCCCTCCTTTAAAAATTATCCACGAAGTGTATAAACTTCTGGTTTTTGTGCTTGTTGTTCATGTTCGCTACCTGCATAAACATGTAGTTTCTTGAAAATTTGACGACCAAGAGAGTTCTTTGGAAGCATGCCTTTGATAGCAAGCTCAAGCATTTTCTCAGGGTAGTTTGTACGCATTTCAAGAGCCGTTCTTTGTTTTAATCCACCTGGGTGGTTAGTGTGACGGTAGTAGATTTTATCAGTTAACTTTTTCCCAGTTAACTCGATCTTAGATGCATTAATGATGATCACATGATCACCAGTATCAACATGTGGTGTAAAAGTTGGTTTATTTTTACCACGTAGAATTGATGCAACTTCACTAGCAAGGCGACCTAAAGTCTGGCCTTCTGCATCAACTACGTACCATTTACGTTCAATATTGTTTGAATTAGCCATAAACGTTGTACGCATGAATTTCCCTCCTAAATAATCTGATTCAGATTGTCCATATATATTTTGACACAAATAGCTCTTCCGGGGCTCATTGTGGGGTTAAAATACATACCATATGATATAATATCGCGTTGTGGGCAGAATGTCAACACCAGGATTAGTTGCCTTAAGAATATATATACACTTTAAGCTCGATTGGTATTATTTTAGTAAAGTACTTCCCACAAATACAATCCATGTGCGGGGGCGGTTTTCCCAGCCGCAGCCCGGTCTTTCTTCGCAAGAATCTCTGGTATTGAATAAGGATCTCGCTTCCCAGTACCAACTTCTAGCAAAGTTCCAACCAGTATTCTTACCATGTTATACAAAAAGCCATTTCCAACAACCCGGAAAACTAAAAGTCCGTTTTCCTCGAATAGCTCTAACTTATGAATCGTCCTTACTCGGTCTTCTTTTTCAGTCTTGGCGGAGCAAAAGCTGGTAAAATCATGAGTGCCAATTAGAAACTGAGTTGCAGTCACTATATCCGTATAATTTAATGGATATGGGTATTGATAGGAAAAATATTGTTGAAAAGGATCACGGATAGCTGATAGATGAAGAAAATAACGATACTCTTTTTCTACAGCATTGAAGCGTGCGTGGAATTCTCCAGGCACCTTTTCTACTTGTAAAATTGAAATATCATCGGGAAGCACCGAATTTAGGGCGATAATCCACCGATCCTCAGAAATATCTAGATTTGAGTCAAAATTAATGACCTGACCCTTGGCATGAACGCCTGCATCGGTTCTACCTGAGGCATTTATATAAATATGAGCCCCTTTATGAATTTTCTTCAATGCTTTCTCTATCTCACTTTGAACGGTTCGTTGGTTTGGCTGAACCTGATAGCCTGAAAAACGTGATCCATTATAAGCAACTTTGCATTTATAACGTTGCATTAGTAAAACCCCATTATGTTCTAAATAAATATAAACAGGCCGTTATCAATCCAAGTAATACGAGCATGCCCGTATCGGCCATTTTCCACTTTAAGAGGCGATATTTCGTTCTTCCTTCTCCGCCTCGGTAACCCCTTGCCTCCATTGCCACTGCAAGTTCTTCTGCCCGTTTAAATGAACTGATAAACAATGGTATTAACAAAGGGACAATCGCTCGTACTCTTTCCTTAATCGGTCCACCGGTGAACTCAACACCCCTAGCAATTTGTGCTTTCATGATTTTATCCGTCTCTTGCATGAGCGTTGGAATAAATCGCAATGAAATAGACATCATTAACGCTAATTCGTGGACAGGGAAGTTAATTTTTTTTAGTGGCCCCAAAAGGGTCTCTAAACCATCAGTTATTTCAATTGGTGTTGTTGTTAATGTTAATAACGAAGTCACTAAAATTAATAAGAAAAATCGCATCGATATGAAGATCCCTTGCCTTATTCCCTCTTCATAAATTTTTAATGGGCCCAACTGTACTAACAGTTCTCCTTCTTTCGTTAAAAACAAATGCATTAGTAATGTGAACAGAATCAACCATAAGACAGGTTTAAGCCCGGCATATAAAAATCGAAAGGGAATTCTCGAAAGAGCCACGATAAAGAATGTATAGACCGTTAAAATGGCATAGGTAATCGGATTATTGGCAATAAAGACGATACATACAAATAAAAAGACAAGTGTTAGTTTCGAACGAGGATCCATCTGATGAACAATGGAATCAGCCGGAACATACCGCCCGAAAATCATTTTCTCCATCATATTGAATTCCCCCTATTCAAAAATAAGGCGATTTTCTCAGTTAATTGCTCCATGGTCAAACAGGTAACATCAAGTTTCGTGTGAAAGGCCTGTTCAAATTTCAGCTGAAACCGCACTACTTCAGGGACATCAAGGCCCAGTTCGATTAGACCCTCAGGCGATGCAAAGATATCTTCAGGAGTGCCTTGTTTATAAACCTTACCTTTTTGCATG
>CAURFY010000088.1:0-8349 GCA_963524115.1 uncultured Bacillus sp. | reverse complement strand
AAAGCTTTCCAAGAATCCCAAAGTTGTGGAGAGCAAGTGCAATAGCTCCAGGCAATAACCCCGGTTTTAATATAAATATTATCATCATCGCCCAAACCAGTTCAGGAACTGACCTAGAAAAAATATACATAACACGAACAAAGCCAAACATCAGCCAATTGGACCATTTTTTTGAACCAGTTAATCCTCCATTAGCTATGTTTCTTGCTGCAGGAATAACCGTTAAAAAGGCAGCAATGGTTGCAAATCCAATCGCCATAATACTCATTTCCAAGGTTTCCAAGGTAAGTTTTAACGCAGAAGACCAACTGCTTGTATCAAGAAAAGCCGGATTATCGCTATTTAAACCAATCATTCCGCTAAAAAAACGTTTTGCAGCTTCAATATTTTTTCCTGAAACTAACTCATAGAAATTAGCCTTTTCAGAGATTGTAATAAATACCCAAGACCCTAAAATCCGAAAAATAGTATAAGCGACTGATGTACAAGCTGAAATGAAACCACGACTTCGATTCCGATTTGTTATTGCTCTTCGCACAATAATACTCCAAAAATCGACCAAAACAACTAAACCAATTAGGAAAAGGACATATGCCCAAACGCGGTCATACCTTAAATCTTGCAGTGCAAGCTGGATTTGATAGCCGAGGCCACCAAGACCAACAAAGCTCATGATTGACGATGAACGAATCGCACATTCAAATCGATACATCGTGTAACTGAGGATATCCGCCCAAACCAATGGCATATAACCATAAATGAGCGTTTGCAATTTCGATGCTCCAGCTGATTTTAATGCTTTTATCGGCACTTCTGGTACGTCTGTCAGCATATCAGCAAAAATCCGGCCTAGGATTCCTCCATACGGAATCGCAAGCGCAAAAATGGCCGCAAAAGGTGATAGACCAATTGCTGCTACAAACAGCCATGCCCAAATAAGTTCGTGAATGGAACGAGTGAATCCAAGTATCCCTCTGAAAAACACTTTATTGACAAGTCGTGACATTTTATTGGTGGTTAATACACCTGAGGCAAGAATCCCTAGGATAAAAGCATAAATGATGGCTAGAGACATCCCTGCTACCGCGTATGCAAGGGTTGTCCAAGCTGATTCCAATCCAAGTGTCAAGACCTCAAGAGATAAATCAGGATGAATCAGTCCTTCAAATATTTGCAGGAGGGTTACTTCACCACCAGAGTGGAGTAGGTCTGCTCCATTCCAATTTATTGATAAAAGACTCCAAACAAAAATTAATCCTAGTAGAAGCGTTAGAACAAAACGGTTATGTAGGCGCATGGCAGACAACAATTTCACTACTTTTTAGCTGATAAAGTTCAGCTAATACATCATCGGTGACTTTTTCTGTTGGTAAATCGAAAAAAATTTCTCCATTTTTCAGAGAAATGATTCTCGTGAAATATTTGCGTGCGTACTCAACAGAATGCAGGCTTGTGATTAGGGTCTGATTTTCCTCCGTCACAAGTGTTGTCATCATGTTTAGAATATCATCGGCCCTAGCTGGGTCAAGTGATGCGACCGGCTCATCTGCAAGAATGATTTCAGGTTTTTGCACCATTAACCTTGCCATGGCAACACGCTGTTGTTCCCCTCCAGATAATGTAGAGGTAATTTCATAAGCCCTACCATGAAGTCCAACTCGGTCCAGCGCCTGTAAAGCCACTGATTTTTCTTGAGGAACAAGCAAAGAGAATAAGGACTTTAGGGTTCCCCATTCATTTAATTTTCCTGCTAATACATTGTGAATGGCGGCAAGCGGTCCAATTAAATCAAATTGTTGGCGGATGACGCCTACTTTTTTTGCAAATACATGTCCCTTCTTATAAGCAGACAGAGGCAGACCATCAATAAGGAGTTTACCGCCAGACAGTGGCTCTATTCCTGCAACGGAATTAAGAAGAGTCGTTTTGCCGGCGCCGCTTGGTCCAATTAAGGCAACCAATTCACCCTGCTTGATAGAAAAAGAAAGGGAAGATAATGCTATCTTCCGCTCAAATTGTTTTGTTAAATTTTTTGCTTCAATTACTGTTTTTGAAGACATCTATGTCTACATCCTTCTATTTAATAATCTTTAAATCTTTAGCAACCTTTTCGATTTTTTTGTAATTATCATTTTTGGTTTCAACAAATTTATCTGTTTGGAAAAAATCAGTAATTTCTTTTTGATCGGTATTAATAGACAAAAGAGCATCCTTCACTTCTTGAGCTTTTCCTTTGCCAAATACGTCATCAACATTACTGTTAATTGTCCAGTTATAGTCGAAATAAGCTGGTGTGGTATAAAAAACTTTCACTTTATTGGTATCTACTTTTCCTTCGCTTACAGCAGCTTCCCAAACTGCTTCATTCAAAGCACCGGCTTTAAACGCACCGGACTCAACTAATTTATAAGTAGCATCATGAGAACCAGAGTAATTTGGCTTGCCATCTAAGTCCTTATCTGGGTTAATGCCAGCCTCCGCCATAAAATATCGAGGCATTAAGTGTCCGGAAGTTGAGCTTTCACTGCCAAATGTAAAGGAAACACCTTTTAGGTCTGCCAGTTTGGCTATTCCTGAATCTGCTTGTGTAATAAAAACGGAATGGAACTCTGCATCACGAGGGCGCTGTACTATCGATTCTGCTTCCGGTACTAGATTTCTTGCCTGTACACTAGTTAAGCCGCCAAACCAAGCCATATGGATTTCACCACGTTGGAATCCAGCTACTAATGCCGCATAATCAACAGACGGAACAAATTCAACCTTTAAGCCTGTTTCTTCACTTAAATAGTTTGCAACAGCCGTCATTCCTTTTCCTAGCTCTGTAGCGTTTTGATCTGGAATGGCACCAATTTTAAACACTTCATCTGTTTTTGTTTCTTTTTTTCCTTCATCTGATTTATTATCTTGCTGACCGCAAGCTGATAAAGAAAATACTAGCATAACGAGAATTATCAAAGAAATCCACTTCTTCATTTAAGTTACCCACCTTAGTTGTTATTGTGCTAATAGAACAAAAGACCTATCCAATTTCATTATAGGGAAAGGAATTTTGTTAATAAATTCATTTTATCTATTTAAGAAATGAATTTTAATCGATTTTATCGATAGATCAATATTGAGGAAGCCTAATGGAGGACACAGAGGACCTTATTTTGATAAAAATCCCCCTTTTTTTGTTTTATCGGACACAAGATTCCTTATTTCCATAAAAATCACTGAATCCTTCCCTTTTACTACTGAATAAGGGCTCATGGTGTCCGTTTAACTATCAAAAACAACCCTTTATGCATTAATAGCGGAATTGGTGTCCGCAGAGGGCGGGCCACTACCTGAAGAAGTCGGCCATCCTAGTCGCAATATAGACATGGAAAACACCAAAAAAGCAGTTGATTTCGAATCATCTGCTTTTTTGGTTCAATGCTGGTGCCAGGCACCCCTCGAAAAAGCTGGTTTCACATGGAAGGGTTATGCTTCATAGTGAGGCGGGCCATAAATGATGTTTTATTTGCTATTTGAAATGATAATATTAAAGTACGATTTTACTGTTAGGAAATAATAAATCATATATATTACTGTATAGGCACTTACAGTTATGATAATAGGTACTGTTAAATCCACCTTAAGAAGTCTTGATAACAGCGTCGAAGCCACTAAGCTGTGCATGATTCCAAATACAAGAGGCAGCGCAAAAACAATTAATATTTGTTTACTAATTGAAGCTTTGATTTCTTTATTTGTTACTCCAATCTTTCTAAGAATCCCATACCTATTTGTATCCTCATTCGCTTCCGATAATTGCTTAAAGAATATGATACTTCCTGTGGCTACCAGGAATAGTAAACCTAAGAATGCGCCGATAAAAATGGTTAAACCTGCAAAAGCAAGCCCGGCTTTGTATTCCGAATAGTAAGATGAATAGGTGAAAGAGTCTCCGTTATTATTTGAAAGTTCCTGGGAGAACAAACTGGTAAGTTTATTCGTCAACTCTTCACTGTCCTTTTTATGATCAGTTATCAATCCTTTTATCCTGTAAGTATTATCCTCCTTGTGATATTGATTATAAACCTCATCCTTTACTACGACAGTTAGTCTGGTCATGCCAGAGTTTGGCAGGGAATATCCCTTAAAATCAGCTACCTTTAGAGAAAGTTCCTTATTATTTTCGTTTATTTTAATTGTTCTTTCGATTGGATTATATTCTGAGGTAAAATTTAGAATTTGTTGAAATACAACTGCATCTTTACCATCTTTTAGTTTTATTTTGTCCTTTAATCCCCGAACATTTGCAATTTGATTATAATTGCTTTCTGATAATATATAAAATTGAGCTGGATATGTTTGATCTCCTGAAGATTTTTTAGATCCCTCAGGCAACTGTCCATTGACTTTAATAAAGTCCATATCAACAGAAGTAATAAGTTTATTTTTAGGATATTTTGCAATGATTTCCTCTACTTTTTTATCCAACGTTTTGTCCTTACTTACATATGCATAAGTAAAGCCATAGTTTTTTTGTAAATTTACTGATAAATCATAATAAAGACTTGATGACACCTCCATAGCCGTAAGAGTGGCAGCACTTAATATGGCAATTGTTGCCAGAGTTCTGGCGCTTGCTTTTATTCTATATAATAACTGGGAAGTTCCAATCATATTAATACCTTTATAATATTTTCTCTTATTTTTCCTTGAGAATTTAATGATTAGAAGGATCAATGAAGAGAAGAGCATAAAAGTTCCGATTACCGTGAATGCCAAGGTTATAAAAATAGCAAAGAAGGTAAAGCTTGATAAACTCCTAGTATAGATCCAATAACCTCCGCCAATTAATAAAACAGAAACGATTGAAAGTATGACCGAAGCCTTTGGTGCCCGGTCACCTTGACTTTCTGCTTTAAAAAGCTCAATTAGCTTAAATTTGTATATAAGTCTATATCCATGTATAGATGTTATTAGGAATAATAGGATAAATACAACAGCAGTATTTAAAACAGCCATTGGCGGGATCATAAATTGAATATTAGCGGAAAATCCCATAAGCCTGATTAATAGCATAATAAATAGCTTTGAAAGCAAACTTCCAATTAGAATTCCTGATGCCAATGCTGCAATACCCATGACCATATTTTCATAAAAAAGCATTCTTCCGATTTGTTTTTTTCTTATTCCAAGGAGAGAATAAAGCGCCACTTCCTTCTTTCTTGTCCTAATGAAGAAAGAGTTAGAATACCAAATAAATATGGCAGCGAAGATGGCAATTACGATTGCAGCTGCTTTAAATACTGTAGAGAACTTTATATCAGAACCTACAACCTTTTGAACCTGTGTATTATACTGTATCGATGTAAAGGTAAAATAAATCATGATGCTGAATATCATCGAGACAAAGTATAAGAAATAGTTGTAAAAATTTCTTTTTATATTTTTAAAACTAATATCTAGTAAACCCATCCTTTTCCCACTCCTTTCTTACATATCAGTCAAGCCCCCGCCCAAAGTTTTGAGCACATCAAGAATTTTTTGGAAGAAATCTCTGCGGGTTCCTCCTCTGATAAGCTCTGTAAACAATAGACCATCCTTGATAAAGATAATTCTTTTACAGTAGCTAGCAGCAAAAGCGTCGTGAGTCACCAACATGATCGTCGCTCTGTTTTTCTCATTTAAATCGCTTAAGGATTGGAGAAGTTCAGTTGATGATTTTGAATCTAAAGCACCAGTTGGTTCGTCAGCAAGAACCAACGAAGGCCTATTGATAATGGCTCTTGCCGCTGCAGTTCTCTGCTTTTGCCCTCCTGAGATTTCATATGGATATTTATTTAAAATATCGTCTATACCTAAGCCCGAGGAAACCTCCCTAAGTCTATTTATTATTTCATTTAAACTGACTTTGGAAAGTGCCAGAGGAAGAACTATATTTTCTTCTACCGTCAGTGTATCCAAAAGATTAAAATCCTGAAAAATAAAACCAAGTTTATTTCTTCTGAAAATGGATAATTTCTCTTCATTCATTTTTACAATATCGTCTCCGCCAATAGTAACAGTGCCGCTTGAGGGTTTGTCTATCGTGGAAATGATATTTAACAGTGTTGTTTTACCCGCACCGGAAGGTCCCATTATGCCAACAAATTCACCTTCTTTTATAGTTAGATCGATATCATGAAGTGCGGTATATACATTTCCTCTTGACCCATAAACCTTCTTTAAATTCTTGGCTATTAAAACATTGTTCATATTCAACCCTCCAAATTGTGAAAATATAGCTGCCTTTATCCACTCTACTAGTTTTTTATTAAGAAATTTTTCTTATTGCAAATTAACTTTTTTCAATTCTGGATACTTTTTAACCAAAGATTCCATCTGGGCTTTGTCCTCCCCCTTCAGGTGTTGGTCAAAAAACGAAGATGTTAAGGAATTCGTGATTTCAAGACATCTTGCAGGATCTGTTTTCCCACTAATATCTATTTTCTCACGTAACTGCTTGATCCCTATAAACAGACCAATATCCGTAAACTTCATATGGTCGCTACCTTTAATTGTAAATAAATTTTTGGATGACTTCAGAACATCGGTAAGTCCAATGATGTTTTGTTGAGCTCTATTGTACGTTTCATTATATGTCTTTTCGTTTCCGTTAACAGCCAGCGTTAATTTTTGCTCTTCATCCTTCATATCTTCAAATTTTTCCATTAGGGGTTCTCGTTTCTGAATCGTTTGGATATGATATTTATCGTTTGCTAGCATTAGAAAAGGAGCTATATCTTTAGAATCCTTTTTAGGAGTGGTATATACAACACCATCCAAATCAATGGCAGCTTTAACTCTACTATCATTGATTGCCAGGTTATAAGCTACCGCGCCACCCACTGAGTGACCGATGACACCTATTTTATCAAGATTCAACTTTTCTTTAAAAATAGTTCTTATTTTCCCCTTATTTATGTCCCCCAACTTATCAATTACAAATTTATCATCATCGGCCATAATTTGAGTAATGATTTCTGCAGGCTCAGGCGTCTTAAAGTCTGTTGTAGCCTCTTTTTGTGTAACAATTTTATTAGGAAAAATCGTTGCGGCAGATGCATAGGTATGGTCAATTGCTACTACAATAAACCCGCGGCTTGCCAAATCCTCGCACTGTGACGTATGAACTTCCATTGTTGTACCTGCACCGTGTGAAAAAAGGACGACAGGATAGCGTTGCTTTTTATCTGATAGCCCTAGATTTTCCTTTGAATTAGTCTTCACCAGATTTAGATGGTCAAATATGAATCCTGGCATATTATAAAATCCTGCAAACAATTTTAAAAGTTCAGGTGAATGGAAGTATGGAGAACATGGTTTTGAGTCATCTTTCTTTGCGGGATAATATGCTTTAACCATAAGTTCTCGCTTTTGGGTTGAGTGAGCCAAGAAAGGATCATTGCGCTTTTCATCAACTAAATGGAAGTACTTAAAACCCACAGCATAGCTTCCAGTCGGCTTTGGAAGCGTAAATACAGGGAGGGCGTATGCCAGAATGGATGTAAACATAAGAAATACAATAGATAGGCTTATTGCGATGACCTTTATTGCCTTTGGCGTTTTCACTTTAAAGAAACTAGTTTTTACTAGGGCATAGATCACAAAAAAGAAAACAAAAATATAGGAAAATACCATTTGATAACGGAAACTTTCAAAAATACCATGAATTAAGAATACAACCAGATTGATAGTTGCCGCTCCTAACCAGACAAAATTTGACTGCTTTTTAAATCCTAGAAATAATGACAACATGTTCACCAATATTAATACGATCTCTAATATTCTCATCAGATTACCTCCTGTTATTGATTTAATTGATAATATTATTGTAAAATAGCACAGTTTCTTCATCCATTTCTCTAGCTTACAAAACAATTTTGATTCCTTACACTTTTGTCACTTTGCAAAAAAAAGAAGCAGGACCACTTTAAAAATATAGTATTTTTAAAGTGATCCTGCTTTTAATGTTTTGAAACATGTAGGTAATCCGACAGCTTAGGTAGAATGATTGTAACTTTGGTATATTCATTATATTTTGATTCAATTGATAGATCATGACCGAGTTTTCTGGCCAGCTTTTTGGAAAGATAAAGACCTATACCAGTCGATTTGTAATTCTCTCTTCCATTATAGCCTGTAAAGCCTTTATCAAAGACTCTATCAAGGTCTTCGGTCTTTATACCCTTGCCATTATCCTCGACAATCAGTTTTTGAGCCTTTTCCTCAACTAATCCATAGATGGAAATCCTTCCGCCGGAAGTTGTATATTTTAAAGCGTTGGACAGCACTTGTTCCAGAATAAAGGACAGCCATTTTTTGTCCGAT
>CAURFY010000087.1:0-8361 GCA_963524115.1 uncultured Bacillus sp. | reverse complement strand
TGGTAAATCTTCAGCGGTGGCACTAGAACGCACTGCATAAGCATGTTCATCTCCAAAATGGGAGAGATAGTGAGCAACTTCGTACTCAACATCTGAAGGAATTTCCACTCCCATAATGACTTGTCGAATCTTCCTGCTAATTTTACCAATTTGATCCTGATCCTCTATTTTTAGCATTGTTAGTTGATCCAACAAAGCTTGAAACGTTTCGTTTTGTTCGATGGCTGCTTGATATCCTATTGTTGTAATACAAAAGCCTTCTGGTACTTGTATTCCTTGAATTTTTGTTAATTCCCCTAAATTTAACCCTTTTCCGCCAACGAGCAAAAGTTGCGATTTATCAATCTCCCGTAACTCTAGTAAATATGGTTTCATTTCTTTCCCTCCCATTTATCGCTCAATACCAAGACGAATCATATGATAAAAATTGTTCATCTGTTCAACCACTTAAGCTGTCCACTCGTTCCTGCTCCTGTAGAAGTTCAACGCTCATACCGAACACTCTTTTTTAAAAATAGAGGTTGACTAAACAGGATTTTATGGTATAATTAAAATAGGGATATTTTATGAATAAATCCATTTATTAACTCTAACTACATTAATCTATCATAGTTTTTATTTTTTTTCAATGTATTTACACGACCATAATTACAAAAGCCCAATTTCTTAGCACTAATATTAAGAAATTGGGCTTTTTTTCGTTTCCACATTAAAGCGCACGTTAAATTAAAATTCCGCACCCTTAATAAAAATGAAGGCGGATTTTTTTATTTTTTCTGTTCCTTTTTAGGATATAAGTTAAACCTTCCAATAAAAAGGGACGGTTTTTTAAGTTTATTTTACATAAGGTTATATCTCTAACTAGACTTTTCTATCTATTGCCTGGGGGGGTTGTTCAAACCATTTTTCTTTTATCGCTAAAAGTAAACCTAGTCCATAATACTTTTTCATATCGTTTGATATATTGCCTAATTTAGAAACTATATCCGTTCTTAAACTGGAAGTTATAGCCTGACTTACCATGGCGAAACAGAATATTCCCAGACATGTATTCACAAAAAACAACATTAACTTATCGGAAAATGGGGACAACTCTACTTCAGAAATTTGATAATTCCCAGAGGCTGAGATAGGAATATTTTCTTTTTCAAGAACGTCTTGAAGTGAATCTAATATTTTTTCGATTCCATCTCTACCTTTACCAAAATGTTGTTTTAACTCTTTTGTTTGGGCTAATTTACTAAAAGTGACAAAAACCATTTTTGAAAACTGTGCCCTATGTATAATCCTTGATACATTAGCGATTTCAGCAGAATTTAAAGGTCTTGAACCCCCAAAAAAACCATTAAGATACATGAAGTTATCAGCAAATTCTACCTCACTATCTATCGCTACTTGTGGAGGTCGCAAATATACTCCTTGTGATAACATTAAGTTTACAATTTCATTCTGGATTTTTACAGCAAACGCAGTATTTACTTGAAAATGATCTCTAATATCATTTCTGGAACAATCTGATAATGCAATTGGATAAGTATTCAGCCAGAGGTGTGTAAGATCAAAACAAAAATGTAAAATAAAGGTATCTGAAAATACTTTGTGTGCGTCAACCCTTACGTCTTCATCGGTAAAGCCAAGAGGGACAGTAAGATTATCTTTAACAAAAATGTCGCTGAGTTCATTTATATTCTTTTTAGATTGATTTAACATCTTTTCTATTACTAGTTTTATTTCGCTAGCTTCTGAACTTGCATAAAAATATTCAAAAAGTCTTTGATCCATACTGTTCATTAAATAGGAAGACCAAAGGTTAGATACTTCGTTTACGGTTAATTCTACAAAAGGCAACTTGTTTTTTGTATGATTCATTTTATCCGCTCCTTTCTTTTAGTTTCTCCAATCTTTCACTAAATATTAATTAATTAAATTAGAAATAGCCACGTACATACTCTTTGCCAATACTTTTTTTGATCCAACAAATAGCTATCATTTAACTAGTATGTTTTACAAACTAGTGGTGGAATGATACAATATATTCAACTAATATGTATTACAAAGCAATGAGGTGAGTAAATGAAGGAGACTCAATTATTAAAGGGCGTACTTGAGGGTTGTGTGCTCTCTATTATTAAAAAACAACAAGTATACGGTTATGAACTTGTGCACATGATGCGAAATTATGGGTTTACAACAATAGTAGGTGGAACGATTTATCCTTTAGTGCAAAAGTTAGAAAAACAAGGGCTAATTAAAAGTACGGAGCTCCCGTCACCAGATGGACCTAATCGAAAATACTTCTTTATTACCCCTGAAGGAGAACAACAATTAGAAGGTTTTGAAGAACAATGGAGTTCGTTGATTGTAAAAGTGAATCGGATTTTTGAAAAGAACGGAGAGTGAATGGGTTGAAAATTGATGCAACCAAACAATTAGTAAAACAAAATAACAAGTATAGAGAACAGCTAACCCAAGAAAATAAAGTGTACTATGAAGATATTCTGCTGTATATGCGAACGTTTGGATTTTTCTATGAAGAATTAGAAACTGAACAACATTTAATGACGATATTGCAAGATATTTTAGAAGCGCAAAAGCATGGTGAATCGGCAGAAAAGTATTTCGGTAAACATCCGAAAGAAATTGTTGATCAGCTGACTAAGCATTTTGATAAACCTTCATGGAAATCGATATTTAAAATGAGTGGTTTTATTTTTTTAATCAGCACGTTTTACAGCATTTTCGGGAGTTTTACAGTACCAACATTACAAGTAAATGTAGTTGTTCTTTTGTTGAATGGGATTTTATCAGTCGCTTGTGTTTATGGCATATTTAAAATGTTGCATTTGAGTATTTATGTTAAAAAGCAAATACCTAAGTTAATTAATTTTTTCATATTATGGGTGTTGGTAATGATTCCACTTTGCTTATTTATCCTTATTCAGCTTTTTACACCAAAACAAGGTATTGTAAAAATTGGTCCCCCATTTGATTGGATTGCCATTCTTGTTATTTTAATCACGGCCATTGTTTATGTAATATTCAAAAAGAAACGTGAATTCTATGGAGGTCTTCTTTTCGTTATCAGTTTAGGAATTTTTGGTTTATTATTAAGGATTCCACAAACAAAGGAATTTTTCCAAAATGGTAAAAACCCAACTTTTATCGTTCTTAGCATAATTTTGCCTATCGTGCTCTTCGGTCTAATCGAATGGTTGGTTCTTCGAAAAATGGAAGATGAAAATTAATTGTAACCAAAATAAAATTCTATGTAAATGGAAGAAATATAAATTAGGCGTGATTATCTTTCTGATAATCGCGCCTAATTAATGAACAAAAACTCACCTTATAAATCCGTTAAAAAAACGGATGACAAACACCTTAAGGAAAACCTCTTAAAACTCAAGATAATGTAATTACTTCATATTTTGATGCTAAATCAATAAATTGGGCCATCCCGCTGATTTTCCCAGCTACAAGCTTTTCATTTAGCCATAAAAATCAACACATGTTTTACAAGCAAGAACGTCAATACCCTTTTCTTCCAGTTCTTTTAATTGGAGAGAAACAAGCGAGCTTTCCGTTAATGTAAACACACCGCGATTATACATAACCATTCTCTCGCCTACTATTGGTATATTTTGTATCTTATTACACATATTATTAGGATGATTATGATATTTCTTCCCTCCATTAAGTTGGTTGTTAGCAAGAAGGCTTACAATTAACGTATTTTTTTGGATGGATTAAGAAATCATAATAGGATATATACTGAATGATTTCATATTGATAATGAATATTAATTTTCCCCTGAAACCTTTTTTTGAGGGTTGTTTCCACATTTCTCATAAAAAATTAATTAACAATAAAGTCGCACTGACGATAGGTGTAACAACAATTCCATAGCGCAAAAACACTTGTGGAAGCCTACTAGTTAATTTTGCTCCAATGTACGTCCCAACCATCGTGCTTAACGCTACTTGAAAAAACAACATTAGGTCGAAATACCCATTTTGAATAGAGCCAATGGATGCAAAAAATGAGACAGGCAAAAGGACAAGCATCGTGGTTCCTGCAGCAATCCGCATTGGTAAATGAAGCCATTTTAACAGCGATAATTGGATAAATGGTGCTGCACCAATCCCAAATGTACCTGAAATTAATCCATTTCCAAGTCCTATACCAACGTAACTTAAAAATGCTGGTTCCGTCATCACTTTTTCCACTTCAACCTTCATCCTTGTTTTTAACCAAATAAGAACCCCAGAAGAAGCCAAGGCAACTACGGTAAAAATCATTAACAAATTTGGGTTTATAAATGTAGTTAATCGCATCCCAAAATATGCGCCCACTCCTCCGAACAATCCCACCAATAATCCTTGTTTTAAATATATATTCC
This sequence comes from uncultured Bacillus sp., assembly GCA_963524115.1. Taxonomy (GTDB): domain Bacteria; phylum Bacillota; class Bacilli; order Bacillales; family Cytobacillaceae; genus Bacillus_BU. Next base: position 3,965 of record CAURFY010000087.1, on the reverse strand, counting down.
CTTCGCGAAAATGGCTCATGCTTCCAGTAACTACATTAATAAACATTACTGGAACAGCAGTACCAAGCGCTTCGTGGATTGGTATGTGGAAAACTGTAACTAAAATAGCAATAATAAACCCAGAGCCACCAGCTCCAATAAATCCTAATAGTAACCCTAAAAACAGCATTGTAATACTTAATAGCATATTAAGCCTGTACCCCTCTCAATTATCTAGTTGCCAATCAAATCTTTTTTAATAGGAACGATCCTATTTTCCTATAAAAATAGATAAAAATCTATTATATTTCATTTTTCTAAGGCCTAGTCCTGTTTCAGGGCCCGTTGAGGCACTTTTTTCGCTCTTAGGCAACTGAATGATATAATCTTCTCATAATAGTACATCACCTAAGAAGGGAATTATTTTATGAAAAGAAAAATTGGCTTTATTGGCTGCGGAAGTATGGCCAAAGCAATCATCGGCGGAATCATAAAATCGGGTTACACAAGCCCAAACAATCTATATGCGGCTAACCGGTCCTTGCCAAACCTTGAAGAAATGAAACAAGAATATGGAATCCATATCACAGTGGACAATCTGGAAGTGGCTCAGGACTGCGATATCATTTTCCTGTCCGTTACTCCTGATATGTATGAACCTGTGATAGAACAAATAAGAGACAGCGTTAACGCGGAGACGATTATGATTATGATAGCCGCAGGCCAATCAATCAAGCAAAATGAACAGCGCTTTGGCCGTAAAATCAAACTAGCTAGAGCCATGCCCAATACTCCTGCACTTGTAGGTGAGGCAATGTCGGCTATCTGCGTCAACGATTTAATATCAGCAGTAGAAAAACAGGAAATAAAAGCGATTTTCAAATGTTTCGGTGAAGTTGAATTTATCGAAGAAAAACTAATGGATGTTGTCAGTGGGGTCAGCGGAGCTTCTCCTGCCTATGCCTTTATGTTCATTGAAGCACTTGCTGATGGAGCAGTCCAACATGGAATGACAAGACAGCAGGCATACATTTTTGCAGCACAGGCAGTACTAGGTGCGGCAAAAATGGTATTAGAGACCGGTATACATCCAGGAGAACTTAAGGATCAGGTCTGCTCACCAGGTGGAGCAACAATCGAAGCCATTGCTAGTCTAGAAGAAAATGGATTCCGGTCAGCTATTATTAAAGCTGTCGACGCCTGTGTTACAAAATCGAAATGGTTGAATAGCTAATCCCACTTTCCTTTTTAATGAAAACAGTAATTAAGATAATCTTTCAGCGAAGTTTTGTCCTAGAAGAAAATCAAATAGAATAGCCAACAAAAAAGAAAGCAAACTAAAATCGTGGGTGCCGATAAGGAAAAATATCACTCCGATATCTTTATATAGGCATCCTTGAAGGAATTACTAAATCAAACTTCAAGGGTGGTGAAAAAATGGCTAAAAATAAAAATAACCAATTTAAGAGTAAAAAAGCTCTTCCAAAAGCAGATGTAGAATTCGCGGGAGATAATGGACTTGAAAAAATTGCATTAAAGGCCCAAAAAAGTCAAAATAAATAAACAAAAATTGGTTTAAAATTTTCCGATTGCGATTTCAGCCTATAAAAACCGGAACCCATTAGACTGATGGGTTCCGATTAATTCGTGCAAATATCTATAGCCATTCATCAGCGATTGTGCTATTATCAGCAATTGAATAGGCTGCATTCACGATTGCTCGTTGTAACGTTTCACCAGTGGCGACTTCATCATTAAAGCGCACCTCATAGGCACCTTTTGTTGTATATGTAAACCCAAGTTTTTCTAATTTTTCAACGATAAGCATTGCATGGTCAAGTTTTTGCTCAGGTTTGAAATTATGAATGAAAATACCTTTTTCATAATCAAACCATTTATCCCAACTATTCATTTTCCACCCTAGTATTCTACGAGCTATTACTTCAACTTTATCCATATCCGTTTGACCTCTTTCCTCTAGATTTTTTTATTTTACCATTTTCCAACGTTCAAGTAGTAATAAACAATCTCAATTTTCCCAGAAAAATAATGCCTGTTCTATTTTAAAATACCATTGTATAGTTACAGTAAAGAAATTTTTTAGGAGTGGTCTAATTTGTTTATAAAACTTACAAAAGAGCAACAACAATTAATGATTGCTGACATTCAATATTTCTTTTCTCAAGAAAGAGATGAAGAAATATCTGAATTTGCGGCCGAAACGGTATTAGATTTCGTGAAGAAGTCCCTTGCCCCACATTTCTATAATGCTGCAGTTTTAGATGCAAAAAATGTTATTGATCAGCAATTTGCTTCACTTGAAGATGAAATATTAACGTTGGAACGCCCAATAAAAAGATAAAAAATGAACAAAAGGAACTTCTACCAAAATAGAGGTTCCTTTTAAAATATTACCACTCTTTCAAGTCCACTTTGTTTGTTATGAACTGCCAACTTGAATGTTCAACTACGAAGTCAAAAATTTTGAAAAACCTTTTCCATTACCATCACATCAACAAAACGACCATCTAATTTACCCTGTTTCTTCAATAACCCCACTTCTCGATAACCACTTTTTCGATAAAGCCCCTGCCCTAATTCGTTAAATGGAAGTGTAAATAGAACAATTTTATTAAACTTATTCTCCATTGCAAGGAGCTCAATATCTCTCAATAAGAACGAACCAATTCCCATTCCCCGATTTGTCCTGTTAATATAAATAGACAAATCCGCCACACCATCGTAGGCGCATCGATTGGAATATCGGTTTAAAGATGCCCAACCCACAATATCTCCAGCTTGCTCAGCAACCAAAACTGCAAAACGCAGATTATGATCTTTTTCGAACCAATTTTGCATATACTCTAAGTCTTTAGGCGTTTCTTCTAATGTAGCAACCCTATCCTCAATTCCTTGGTTATAAATATCAAGAATGGATTCCAAGTCCTCTTTTGTTGCCAACCTTGTTTTAAGATTCGATTTCACTGTAATCTCTCCTTAAATTTAATTCCCTAAATTTATTTTATCAAACTATTTGCATTTTGAAAATATAATAACTTGCATTTTGCAAATAATTATTGTATAAATAATTTAGAGGTGATAAGAATGAAAAATAACAACTTAAGAAGTTTGTTCCAAATGATCGTAAGACGATTTGGCTTCCTGAATGAACGATGCTGTGAAGACTGCTGTGGAGATGACATTAGTCTTATTCAAGGCCACATTTTATTCGAAATCTCTAGACAAAACAATGCTTCAATGCAGGACATTGCTGGAGCTTTGGGGTTAGATATCACTACCTTCAGCCGACAAGTCAAGACTCTTGTTGAAAGGGATTTGGTCAAAAAGACTCCTCATCCGAATGATAATCGAGTAAACCTTCTATCACTCACGGCCAAAGGAACCCAGACCGAGCAAAATATAAATCAAGAAATGAATAAGTATCTTAACGGCATCTTATCTTCCTTTAGTGAGTTCGAGCGAGAAACTGTTATTCGTTCCATGCATCTTTTAGATGAGGCAATGAGAAAATCAGAAAGTTATTGTTGCCCACCAAAATAAACCAGGATATTTTCAATAGAATACTTGTAAATCACAAGTAATAACTAAAAATAGATGGAGGGTTATTTTATGAAAGACAAAGAAGAAATAAGAGAATTTATTCGAAAAAACTATGCAGAAGTTGCCTTGAAAGGATCAGACCAAGGGTGTTGTAGTAGTGGTTGTAGTTGTGAAGAGACTCCCTTAGATATTAATGAGACCTCAATCAAATTAGGGTATAAAGAAGATGATCTATTAAATATACCGCTTGAATCCAATATGGGATTAGGATGTGGGAATCCTGTCGCCATTGCTGCTCTTAAAGAAGGAGAAGTGGTCCTTGACCTTGGAAGTGGAGGCGGATTTGATTGTTTCCTAGCAAGAAGACAGGTAGGTGAAACCGGATCTGTAATTGGGGTTGATATGACCCCCGATATGATTAAGTT
>CAURFY010000086.1:0-8365 GCA_963524115.1 uncultured Bacillus sp. | reverse complement strand
CTTCATTATGGAGTAATAAGAAAACGCCTGGCACTTGTGCCAGGCGTTTTTCTTTGATTACTTACGCTTGGTTTTGCGTCTTGGCTAGTTTCGCAAAATATTCCGCTGCAACTTGATCGATTTCTTTTTTCAATTCTTCTACCATAATTGACTCAGGGACCTTCCGGACGATTTTCCCTTTGCGGAAAAGCAAACCTTCACCTCTTGCACCAGCAATCCCTATATCAGCTTCTCTAGCCTCACCAGGGCCGTTAACGGCACAACCCAGAACTGCTACTTTAATTGGTGCTTTAATTTTTTGAATATATTCTTCGACTTCATTTGCAATAGTGATTAGGTCAATTTCAATTCTTCCACATGTTGGGCAGGAAATTAAGGTCGCTGCATTGGAAGAAAGTCCAAATACCTTAAGTAGTTCTCTAGCTACCTTTACTTCTTCAACTGGGTCGGCACTTAAAGAAATACGTAGTGTATTCCCAATTCCTTTACTTAAAATGGCCCCTAATCCTGCAGCACTTTTAACTGTACCAGCAAACAAGGTTCCAGACTCGGTAATTCCTAAGTGAAGTGGGTAATCAAAGGCTCTTGATGCTTTTTCATACGCTTCAATGGCTAAAGTTACATCGGATGCTTTCATCGAGACAATAATGTCATGGAAATCAAGGTCCTCTAAAATTTTAATATGATGGAGGGCACTTTCTACCATTCCGTCTGCAGTCGGATAGCCGTATTTATCTAGGATCCGTTTTTCTAAAGATCCTGCATTTACGCCGATCCGTATTGGAATTCCCCGTTCCTTTGCTGCCTTTACGACTGCCTCTACCTTTTCACGTTTACCAATATTCCCTGGATTGATGCGGATTTTATCTGCTCCTCCAGCAATCGCTATTAATGCTAATTTATAATCAAAATGAATATCTACGACAAGTGGAATATTAATCCGCTTTTTGATTTCTGAAATGGCGTTTGCTGCTCTTTCATCAGGACAAGCTACACGAACCATTTGACAGCCTGCTTCTTCAAGTCGTTTAATTTCAGCTACAGTTGCTTCAACATCATGTGTCTTCGTAGTCGTCATACTTTGAATAACTAGCTCACTGTTTCCGCCAATCGTTAAATTCCCAACTTTTATTGGGCGGGTTTTAGTACGATGTATCATTTCACTCAATGGTGGTCGCTCCTTTAAAAAATGGAATGTTGAATACAAACATCCGTTATGATCACATCTTCATTGTAACAATGAATGACCACCGTTGACAAGAAACATGGTGTTCAACCATCTTAGTCAGGTCCGGTGTATGTAGGGAATTTATAATTTTTTCCTATTTGAATTTCCTCAGGCTTTTTACCTTCATTTATCTTTTGAAAATCCGAAATTAATTTAGAAATCGAAACAGGAAGGGGGTTCTTTGAGTTTTTTTCCACGATGGTAAGCACGGTATCTCCCGGTTTTACAACCTCTTCAATATAAGTCATATCAGTAACTGTAGATGCTGGAACTGCATCATTTTTTTTATTCTCTTTGGGCAAAGTTCCTTCTGTCGTATCGTGGTAAATTACATATAGGACAAGGATTACAATTATTGCTCCGAATAGCCGTTTCATTTAGACACCTCTTCAAAATAGAAGTTTGTCCCATATATATGCAGCTAAAGTTATTAGTAGAACAAAAAAAACGCATCATTGATTGATGCGTACTTGGTAAAATGATGACTATTTTTTTGCCTGGGGAATTTCTTTAATCGCTAAAAATAGGACGATATAAGCTACAATCCAGTGAATGAAAAAAGCTCCGGTAACTTCCGTTTTGATAGCGGCCATAATCGTAAAAAATAACGTCGGTAAGGTTACGCTATAAGCTGACATCCTCCAAAGTTGTCGATATTGTAACTTTCTACCTGTCATATTTTTAAATATTAATCCAAACAGAGCGAGAATGGATACTTCAATAAATTTTAACCCAGAGGTGAAAATAAAAATAACTAAGAATAATAATGATAGTAAAATTAATAAGGAAGAATCGATGCTATCAATTAAATCGACCAAATCATTTTTTGTTAAGGTAAAATCCTGGGCCATCGAATAAGGATATGCTTGTGTTTGACCACCAGCGATAAAGACCAGTTCATTTTTTAAAAAGGCGAAGCCATTATCAATATTTTTAAGGTCTTTTTCACTTGCCTCACCAGTTGAATCAAAAACAATGGCAAAACCATTTTTAGTGATTGTTTTAGGTTCATCCAAATCTGATTTTAGAACACCGTTTTTAATGTTAAACGAAGGGAACTCATGACTAACTGTATCCTTTGCACTACTGATTCCTTCTGTAATGGCAGTACTGAGATGAATAACAGATGGAATAATGGATAATAAGGAGAGTAAAAACACAAACAGGATTGTTTTTCCAATTCCCTGAAAGCGAAACCGGGCAATATCTTGCGGAGAATAAATACTTTTAATTAGTTGTTTAAAAATGTTCAATTTGATCACCCTTTTTTATATTCAACATCTTATTTTACCTGTACCTATGTTTTTGTACAAGTTTTCGGGTTATTCTATTCCTATACTTTATTAGATTAGAGGTTTTTTAAATGTCTGTATTAGCTTGGCTTGTAATTATTGTTTTATTTGTTGTCTCCTTCATTGGTCTTGTTTATCCGATTATTCCAAGTGTGTTATTAATCATCGCAGGTTTTTTTGCTTATGGTTTTCTGTTTACCTTTGAACGGTTTGGTTGGTTATTTTGGCTGGTCCAAGGATTATTTGTTATTCTCTTATTTGGTGCTGATTATATAGCTAATATGGTCGGAATAAAAAAGTTTGGGGGTTCAAATGCTGGAATATGGGGAAGTACCATAGGGCTTTTGGTTGGCCCGTTTGTTATCCCTGCCTTTGGCATATTGATTGGTCCTTTTTTAGGTGCAATTTTAGCTGAAATGATCATCAATAAAAAAAGGATTAAAGAAGCTATAACCATTGGTTTTGGGTCAGTGATAGGTTTTGTAAGCAGCGTTATTACCAAAGGTGTCGTCCAAGCAATCATGATCATTTATTTTTTTATAGTGGTTCTATAGAAAAAAGATTGTGCAAAAGCACAATCTTTTTTCTGTGAGTTCAATTAATTGACTCCGCATATTTCATAAGGACAATTTTGACAATCAACATGTGCTTTAATATAGGCTAAATCTTTAACAATAAATTTTTGCTGACGATAGATGAGAACATCGTTTTCCCGGAGTTCCTTCAGCAATCTTTGAATAACTTCACGAGTGCCGTAAGTTAAATTAGCTAGTTCTTGGTGCGTTAAAGGTAGGTCAATCAATATGCCTTCATCTGTCATGACACCATAACTGTTGCAAAGGCGAATTAGGATGGAGTATAAACCACCTTTTTTCCCGTTCATTATAAGATCCTGACATTTCATTTGTGCTTTTAAATACTTTGTACTCATCCAATGGCTAAAGATCTGAAGGGCGATCATATTATTTTCCAGGAATTTCTCAAAATCCTCTCTTTTAATCATCAGCATTTCACAGTCTGAAATCGTTTTTGCGCTATAGTGATAACGTGGAGATGGATTAAATACCTGATATTCAACTAATAACTCTTCACCGCTTAAAATTTTTAAGATAAACTCTTTTCCTTTTACATGTACCCTTCCAACCGCTATGGATCCTTTTAACAAGATATATACATGACCGACAGGATCCTTTTCTTGGAATAGCATTGTTCCTGGTTTGACCTTTTGGATTGTTTCATTATTACCAAAATTTCTTATCATGACTTCATAAAGACTGAAACTAGTATTAATCATTATCCTCACCTCGATGAATGCCTTCAATTTGATTAAAAAGAAAAGTAAACAACATGTCAATAATGATTTAAAGCGAATTGGGGAGTGAAATGTCACATGCGACAAAAATCATAGACAAATCAAGGGGTTATAAAACTTGACAAATTTTCGAAACTTTTATACTGAGTGACATTTGAAAAGTATAATACCAATAGTAAAGGGATATTATATTTATGTTTCAATGAGCATTTTATTTGATAGGTGTTTCCAACTTTGGTAAATTAGAAAGGTAATCCTTTAGAAACATTCTAAAATGAGAATTATAGAAATGTTTTTGAAGTAATCTTAAATGTTACATAAGGAGGAATTTTTAATGGCTTTTGAACTACCGCAATTACCTTATGCTTATGATGCACTAGAACCACACATTGACAAAACACCATAACACATATGTTACCAACTTAAATAACGCATTACAGGGAACCCCTGAACTTCTTGGTAAATCTGTGGATGAAGTCATCGCTAATTTAGATGCCGTTCCTGAAGCAGTTCGTACGGCAGTGAGAAATAATGGCGGTGGCCATGCAAACCATTCATTATTTTGGCAGCTTCTATCTCCAAATGGTGGTGGTGAGCCAACAGGTGAACTAGCAGAAGCAATTAACAAAAAGTTTGGAAGCTTCGAAAGTTTTAAAGAAGATTTTGCTAAGGCTGCAACAACTCGTTTTGGTTCAGGTTGGGCTTGGCTTTCCGTTAACAATGGAGAATTAGAAGTGACTAGTACTCCTAATCAAGATTCTCCAGTAATGGAAGGGAAAACTCCAATTCTTGGCTTAGACGTTTGGGAGCACGCTTACTATTTAAAATACCAAAATCGTCGCCCAGAATATATTACTTCTTTCTGGAATGTAGTAAATTGGGCTGAAGTAACAAAACGTTATAACGAAGCAAAATAATGTTTTTTTGAGGCAGTGGGTCCTTGTGGCCTACTGTTTTTATATTTTTAGCGAATAGGATTAAAATTAATCAATCCTTTTGTATAACCAGATTGTTTTAGTAAAAACTACCCTTTATATAAAAGGGGAGTTTTTTTATGTTTAAAAAATTAATTGGCGAACTCGAATTGACGAGGGACTTTAAATTTTTGTTGCTTATCGGTGGTCTCTATTCATTAAGTACAGCACTTTCCAATACATTTGTTAATATTTATTTATGGAAACAATCTGGACAATTCTCAGATCTGGGCTTATACAATCTTGCTGTAGTGGTAATGCAACCCATTACCTTTATTCTTGCAGGAAGATGGGCAAAAAAAATTGACCGTGTAATCGTATTAAGAATTGGTGTGTCTTTTTTAGCTCTTTTTTATATTGCAGTTTTGTTATTCGGGGGTAGGGCAGCAGATTTCCTGCTTATTTTAGGTGGATTACTTGGGATTGGCTACGGTTTTTATTGGTTAGCTTTCAATGTACTCATTTTTGAAATCACAGAACCGGAAACAAGAGACTTTTTTAATGGATTTCTCGGAGTTTTGACGTCAATTGGAGGGATGCTTGGTCCAATTGCGGCAGGGTTCATTATTTCACGGTTGGAAAAATTCACAGGGTATACGATTGTTTTTGGAATCTCGTTAGCTTTATTCTCTATTGCTGTTTTTCTCAGTTTTTTTCTAAAAAGGAGACCTGCACAAGGGAAATATTGTTTTAAGAGAATTTTGGCTGAAAGAAGGAATGACGTTAATTGGCGTATGATTACCAATGCCCACTTTTTTCAAGGTTTTCGTGAAGGAACTTTTGCTTTTGTCATCTCAGTTTTTGTCTTTCTATCAACTGGGAGTGAATTATCCTTGGGAACATTTGGCCTTATTAATTCGGGTGTATCGTTTGTGGCTTATCTTTTTGTTTCAAGAATGTTAAAAAAAGGTCATCGGAAGAACGCCATTTTATTAGGAGGCATTATCCTTTATGCTTCGATTTTCCTGCTTGTATTTGATATCACCTATACAAAACTTCTGATATATGCAGCTACTATCGCAATTGCTTATCCATTATTACTTGTTCCCTACATGTCGATGACTTACGATGTCATCGGCAGGGGGTGGAACGCTGCTGAAATGAGAATCGAGTATATTGTTGTCAGAGAGATTTTCCTTAATTTTGGCAGATTTATTTCGATTATTGCTTTTTTAATAGCTGTTATCTTATTTGATGAACAAAAAAGCATTCCGATCTTGTTGTTAATATTGGGTGCAGGCCATTCGGTTATTTACTTTTTTATTAGAAAAATACATATATCTATTACTTGAACGGAAGATTTTTGGTAATCATTCCGTTTTTATTTTTTTACTCCATTTCCAAAAATAAAAATTGTTGGTAATCTCGCTTCAAAGATAGAAAAATCCGCAGTTTTCTTTTACAATGGAGAATAGACAAGGTGTTGGTCAACTATAGTCCAACCTAAAAGGAAGTGTGCGATTCAGTGAATAAAAAGAAAAAGAAAAAAACACATGTCCCGTTTCGTTTGAACATAGTGTTTTTTATTGTGTTTTTGTTATTTTCAACTCTGATTCTTCGTCTTGGAATTGTCCAAATCGTTTATGGGAATGATTTTAAGCGGGAAATAGAACGGACTGAGGATGTCACGGTGAATAATCCAGTTCCGCGCGGAAAAATGTTCGACCGGAGTGGCAAAGTAATTGTTGATAATATTCCGTTGAATGCGATTACTTACACAAAGTATCAAGGCACAGACCAAAAAGAAATGTTAAAAGTGGCTGAGCGTTTAGCCAAGCTGATTTATAAGGACCCCTCAAAGGTTCAGGAACGGGATAAAAAGGATTTCTGGATCCTGAAGCACCCTAATTTGGCAAAAAAGAAAATTAAACAAAAGGAATGGGACAAATACGAAGCAAAAAAGTTGGATGATAAAGATATTTATAAACTCCAATTAGAGCGGATTACAGATGAAGAAATGAATGGTCTATCAGCAGATGATCTTGAGGTATTGGCCATTTTTAGAGAGTTTAATAGTGGCTACGCGCTTACCCCTCAAATTGTCAAAAATGAAAACGTGACAGCAGAGGAATTTGCCGCTGTAAGTGAGAATTTAGAAAATCTACCAGGCGTAGATACGACAACCGATTGGAAGCGAAGATATGCCTTTACTAATACATTGCAATCGGTGCTTGGCAAAATTACCACCTCTGATGAAGGACTTCCGTCTGAGCAATTGGATTATTATTTATCACGAGATTACAATCGTAATGACCGAGTTGGGAAAAGCTATCTTGAATTGCAGTACGAAGATGTGCTTTCAGGCCAAAAGGCAAAGGTGAAAAATAACACCGATAAGGCTGGAAATGTAATATCTACAGAAGTAATTTCTGAAGGGCAACGTGGGAAAGATCTTGTCCTATCGATTGATATGGACTTGCAGTTACAAGTTGAAAAAATAATTGAGGATCAGCTGTGGGCAGCAAAAAAAATGCCAGGTACTGCTTTACTTGACCGTGCCTATGTTGTGTTGATGGATCCGCATACCGGTGAAGTATTAACTATGGCTGGTAAGCGTATTGTAAAAAATGAAGAAACTGGGAAACAAGAAATGCAAGATGATGCACTTGGTAGCTTTACGACATCTTATAATGTTGGATCAGCAGTCAAAGGTGCAACTGTTTTAACAGGGTATCAAACAGGAGCGATTTCCCCGGGATCATCTTGGGTTGACACACCGCTGAAAATTAAAGGAACTCCAGTGAAAAAATCTTGGACAACGATGGGAAGAGTAAATGATTTAACTGCCCTTAAACGCTCATCCAACGTATACATGTTTATGACGGCCATTGCAATAGGAAAAGGTCATTATGTTCCAAATGGACCTTTACCTATTGATACTGAGGCATTTAGCACTATTCGCAATTCTTTCGGTCAGTTTGGTCTTGGAGTTAGAACCGGGATTGATTTACCAAATGAAACTGCGGGTTTTAAAGGACCAGATAAGAAGCCAGGTTTATTACTTGACTTAGCAATTGGACAGTATGACACCTATTCAGCTATGCAACTTGCTCAATATGTTTCGACAATTGGTAATACTGGTTATCGGGTACAGCCGCATATTGTAAAGGAAATACGTGAACCATTATTAGATAGTAATGCACTTGGACCGGTTACCAAAGAAATAACACCTAATATTTTAAACAGGCTTGATATGAAAGATGATTGGATTACCCGTGTTCAGGAAGGCTTCCGCCAAGTAATGCAGGAACCTCAGGGGACAGCTGTTGGTTTTTTTGGTTCAAAAGCATATAGTCCAGCTGGAAAAACTGGAACTGCACAGGCATTTTATGATGGTCCAGAACGGGGGAAATTTGGAAAAGAACCACCACAGACTATGAACTTAAGTCTAGTTGGTTATGCACCATCAAATAACCCTGAGATAGCCATGGCTGTACTAGTTCCATGGGCTTATCAAGGTAGTGTGGATAATCGGGCAAACTTGTTAATTGGTAGTGCAACCATGGATGCATATTTCAATTTAAAACAAGCTCGCGAAGCGCAAGCTAACGCCCAACAA
>CAURFY010000085.1:0-8403 GCA_963524115.1 uncultured Bacillus sp. | reverse complement strand
CTTTTTTTGTATTTTGGACAAAAAATTTCCCTCACCGCTATAGGAGAGGGAATGATTCCTTCATTTTTTAAAAATACAAATCATCTTTATCTTTTTCAGAAATAATAAGTTCATTGTAGAATGTGGCGTTGGAGGCTGATATATAAGGGGTAAGCCATAAATAGCCGATTCCTAATGTGAAAATACCAAGAATTCCCCAGCCAATGAAGCTTAAATTCATTAGAAAATATTTCCCCTTGTAGCCCTTCATCCGCTTTTTACTCTCAGTAATAGCTTCGAAAACGGTATATTCAGGATGATCCTTTAATAGGTAGTAAGTCTGTGAATATGAAATAGCTTTGATAATGCCGGGAATGATCAGTAATAAAGACCATAAGAAAACAAAAATACCAATCATAAAAGACATTCCAATTAATTTGAAATAAGTTTTCCCATCACTAAAGATTGAAAATACTTGTGAAATTTGGGGTCTTTCAGATCTTACCAAAGATAGATAATACCAATATACTGTAGTCGTTACTGGAATTAAAATAATGGATATTAATAAACTTACCGCTTGTGCTGAGGGTGATGTTTGGGTTGAATCGTACCAGCTTGAGGAATCACCAGTGATGATGTTTTCAATGGCTCCAGGTATAACAGTCGTCAGTAGGAAAATGATAAAGGTAAGTAGAACAGCCTGCCCCCATTGACCCTTCAGTGACGATCGTGCTTGTCTTTTGATTTCGGAAATTCTCATATTTTTAACCTCCCTATAATGTTAAATTGTACCATAAATAGAACATGGTTTCGTCAAAAAATGACACTATTCCTAAAATTTTTGCATCATATTCTTAATTATTTTATTCATTACCTGCATGTCCAAATGTCCCATTCTTGGAAAAAATAAAGATAGTTGGAAATATAAGATTAAAAAATCCATTCTACGGTTATACTAAAATGAGCAAGATTATTAAGTAATTTTGTTTATTTATTACATGCTAGGAGGCAACAATTAATGGAACATGGCAAAGTAAAATGGTTTAACGGTGAAAAAGGTTTTGGATTTATTGAGCGTGAAGGTGGAGAAGATGTATTTGTACATTTCTCAGCTATTCAGGGCGAGGGGTACAAAACATTAGATGAAGGCCAAGAGGTTACCTTTGAGGTTGAGCAAGGACAACGCGGCCCACAAGCAACAAACGTTCGTAAGGCATAATTAACGAAACGATAAACAGACTCTCACAATTTGCGGAGGGTCTGTTTTTATGTTTATAAAAAAACCAATTCACTCATACTCAGGTAGGGGGAGATATCAAAGGGTCTGTTAATTTATATTATTGTCACAATAGAAATAAAGCTTTAGTATAATAATATTAATGACAGCATTTTTTAACTAGTTTAAAGGAGCAATAATGTGAAAAATCCTCATTTAACTTTAAGCGTTCCTAGATTGTTTATTCAAATTACGATTGCTGCCCTTATCGGTTTTTTATTGCAACAAAAATTATTGGATTATTGGATTCAAAACCAAATTCCTGAAGGGTTGTTCCAGGATATATTGGAGTTCATATCAATATTTACTTTTTCTATGCCCATTTTTTATCTTATTGTTTACCGGGACTTAAAAAAGAAAAATATCGGGGATCAGATTCTTTTAGATATATCAGAAAAAGTTAAACAAGAAAAAAGTAGTGATCAATTATATCGGAGATTATTTGAGTCGAATATGGATTTCGCGTTAGTCGTTGATATTAATGGGGTTATTATTGATATTAACCAGGTGGGTGAAGAGGCTACTGGGTACAAGCGGGAAGAATTAAAAGGATTGCATTATTCCAAACTTGTTTATCCCGAAGAACTGCCGGAAACAAAAACGATTTTTGAAAAAGTATTACAAGGGAAGTCAATTCGGTATGAAACAAAAGGTACAAATAAAGATGGTGAAATAGTATATACACTAGTAAGCTCTATGCCATTATTTAATGAAGGAGAAGTATCTGGGGTGTTCTCTTTAATTAGAGATATTACTGAGCAGAGGGAGCATTTACAAATGATTCATTCTTTAGCTTATCACGATTCTTTAACTGAGCTTCCAAATCGTCATTATTTTTCAGAGAAGATTGAAACAATTTTGACTGAAGCAAAAAGTCAAAAAGGTAAAGTGGCCCTGTTGTACCTCGATCTTGACCGATTGAAAGAAGTCAATGATAATTTTGGACATGCAGCTGGAGACAAGTTATTACGGCATACTAGCATGAAGTTTCGTGAAGTTATTCATGATCGAGGTTTCATTTCTAGGATTGGCGGCGATGAATTTACCGTTATTATTCCATCCTATCATTCGGTAGAGAGGTACTCGAAATTGCTAAAGAATTGCTATCGGGGATTAATGATCCGTTCGATATTGAAGGGAATTTAGTTCAATCGAAGACAAGTATTGGTATTTCCATTTTTCCAAACCATGGAACAGATTCAAAAACGCTAATTCAATCAGCAGATATGGCCATGTTCCAAGCGAAACGTATGGGCGGAAACCAATACAAATTATTTAATTCGAGTTATCTGGATTAAGTGTCCCATGTTGCCAAAGCCTGCGTCCCTCAAAGGGGCGCAGGTATTTCTTTAGGCAATTTGCCTGACATGCGTGGTACTTTTCGCGGATTATAATTGATGGCATCAGAGGAAAAAATCATCACAATCATCCTACCATCACCGGCCTGGGCACGAATAAGTACCGGCTGATTGTACCTGTTTTTAAAGGTGAAATCAGGACCATACCAGCTGACCGTCGCATCCCTACCGTCCGGTACATAAGGAACTTTCTTGCTATGAGAATAACGCTCCCCAATTTCCAATCCGGATTGATCCACAGCATTATATAATGTGGAGGATACCTGACAAATCCCGCCACCAATTCCCTCTGAAAGCTCACCTTTAACAATTATTGGTGCCGGTAAATATCCCTTTGCTTTCGTTCTTTTTCCGACAACCTGATTAAAGGAAAACTTCTCCCCAGGAAAAATCACAGTATTATTGATCTTGGTAGTCGCCAGGTAAATATTATGGGAACGTTCTTTATTCCTAGAATTATAATAAGTAACATAATGTCCAAGCATATCAGTCCTTATATCAGAAATCAGCTCGCTGTCAACCCGCGGGAATATAGATTGAACGGGGACATCGATTGTAGCCGGCCCAGTGCTGTAGAAGTACTTGTAGAACTGCTCCGTAAAGTCGCGTTGGTTTAGCATGACGCCTGGTCTTTCTGCAATGATATTTCCATTTTGGTCCAGTCCCGCATTGACCGGATCTTTTTTAATTTGCCGAGCCACTTGTTCCGCTAGCTGCACCAAACTTTCTTTATTAAAAAAAGGAAGAAGTTGGATGGGTAGCATAAAGTCTGAACGGTTAACCACAGCGATGGTATCACCATTCAGGTTGATTGATAAATTATCAGCAGGTACCTCGGTTGTATGACTTAGAAAAATAAACGCAAAAAACCACATGAAATTCAATTGAATTCACCCCTCACATAGTATGGGTAAGATGAATTCGTTTCATGTGGCAGAAATGGAAGAATCTATTGGCGGCGGATTAGGCAGTTTGTTTTGGAAAAATAAACATCAAATAAATCTTTGTAAGTAATTCCACACAACAAAAATCACTAATATAAAAGCCACTCCAATAACAACTGTCCTATCGATTTTTCGCTGGTTGAACAAACGAAAAACAATATGCAACACAATAATGGCAACAATGAGACCTAGTAGGTTAGGCAATAAATAAAGGAATAAATAGGCGAATATGAAATCGCTATTAATATAGTTAGAAATCATCCAGCCAATGAACAGGACAATTAAAGTTAAAAGCGGTGGTGCTAAACGAATAATTAATTTCTGCGAGAACCGAAATGTTATAATGGATAAGATTAAGATAAAAAGAAAAATTGCAATAAGGACATAGCTCATTTTAAACGCCTCCAAGTCACACTACTTTTTATTATAACTTTTTATCATCAAAAAATAATAATGATTGCTGGATAGGTACTAGAAATTTAATC
The DNA here is from genome assembly GCA_963524115.1 of uncultured Bacillus sp. Classification (GTDB taxonomy): domain Bacteria; phylum Bacillota; class Bacilli; order Bacillales; family Cytobacillaceae; genus Bacillus_BU. Next base: position 4,361 of record CAURFY010000085.1, on the reverse strand, counting down.
GGTAAAATATAAAAAGGATAGGAGGAACTTCTTAACGAGATAACCTCTCTTTCGTTTTTTAAAACAAAATATTATACTTGGAAAATTATTTTTTTAAATAAAGGAAAATAAAATGAAGATAAAGAAAAACTAATAGTTAGAATCAATAAAGGAGGAAGTTCAAATGGGTATTCTAGATGGTCTAATGGGGAATGTTTCCGAAGTGGACGTAAAAGAGGTAGAAAAAGAACTAGAACTGATTGTTGCGAATAATGAGCGAGTTGAAAAAGCCTATAAACTAATACGAGACCTAATCGTATTTACTAATACAAGAATGATTTTAATCGATAGACAAGGGATGACAGGAAAAAAGGTAGAATACCATTCTGTGCCTTATAAAAGCATTACCCATTTCAGCGTTGAAACAGCCGGAACCTTCGATCTTGATGCCGAACTAAAAATCTGGATCTCCGGCTCCGATCAACCAATCCAAAAACAATTCAAAAAAGACAAAAGTATCTTCGATGTCCAAAAAGCACTAGCAGCCTACATCGCCAAATAAAAAAACGTGGTGCCTGGCGCTTCACAGTACCGCGTTAAATCAACTTGTGGTGCCTGACCCCCGGCGCGGTGATGTGGTAAAGCATAGATCAAATTGTTGTTAATCAAACGTTTGATTGAATGGAGTAGATCGCGGGTCCACCCTGGTGTGGTTCACTTTAATCAAACGTTTGATTGATATTCAATTTTAGGTACTAGCATAATATTCTATTATTGCAGAAAAAACTTTATAATTTAACCATATAAAAATTTACTACACTACATACATAAACCGTAGGGGGAAGCCGTTATGCTAGCAGGGATTGAAGCGGGAGGAACAAAATTTGTTTGCGCAGTTGGTGATGAAAATGGATATATCGTGGAGCGGATTCAGATCCCGACAACGGTACCTGAAGAAACACTTCAACATGTGGTCAATTTTTTCAAAAGGTATGAAATAAAAGCAATCGGGATTGGCTCATTTGGTCCAGTCGACGTGAACCCAGAAAGCCCAACATACGGGTACATCACCTCCACCCCTAAAACAGCATGGAAAAACTTCCCGCTTGTTCAATCTTTAAAAGATGCGTTTCCAGTTCAAATTGGTTTCAATACCGACGTAAATGCGGCAGCACTAGGAGAAGCCACTTTCGGTGCAGCAAAGGGATTAGACAGTTGCTTGTATATCACAATTGGGACAGGCATTGGTGCGGGAGCAATTGTTCAAGGTAAACTTCTACAGGGCTACACTCATCCTGAAATGGGCCATATACTCGTCAGACGCCATCCAAATGATCACTATCAAGGTAAATGCCCCTATCATCATGATTGTTTGGAAGGACTTGCGGCAGGTCCTGCGATTGAGGAACGGTGGGGCGACAAAGGGATAAATCTCGTTTCTCGTGAAGAGGTATGGCAGCTTGAAGCCTACTACATCGCACAGGCGCTTATGCAATACATAATGATTCTTTCCCCGAAAAAGATCATTCTTGGTGGAGGGGTCATGCACCAAAATCAACTATTCGTGTATGTCTATCAACACCTGAAGGACATTCTAAATGAATACGTTTCTTTACCGGAGCTATCTGAGTACATCGTGAGTCCTGGATTAGGAGACAATGCCGGAATTATCGGCTCACTTCTGCTAGCAAAACAAGCACTATTAGTAAAATAAGCCGATGACTCGAGGCCAACAACAAAAGGCGAGAAAAAGTATATACTAAGTAATACTATTAGAAAATAATAGGTAACAGGTAATTTAACTGGAGGGACATCTATTGCAACCACTATTTTTGAGACCGACATTTAAGGAAAGGATCTGGGGTGGAACCACTTTACGATCTGATTTTGGCTATGACATTCCTTCTGAAAAAACAGGGGAATGCTGGGCTATTTCTGCCCATCCAAATGGTCCCTCAGTCATTGAAAACGGAGCGTTCGCGGGAAAAACATTGAGCGAGTTATGGAATGAACATCCTGAGCTCTTCGGAAACCCAAAAGAAGCCGTTTTCCCACTTTTAACCAAAATTCTCGATGCAAACGTTGATCTATCAGTTCAGGTTCACCCTGACGATACCTACGCACAAGAGCATGAAAATGGCGAACTTGGAAAAACGGAATGCTGGTATATCATTGATTGCGTGGAAGGCGCTGATATCGTCTTCGGGCATCATGCCAAAACAAAAGCCGAATTAATTCAGCAAATAAAACAAGGGAATTGGAATCAGTTACTTCGAAGGGAAAAAATAAAGCCTGGTGATTTTTTCTACGTACCAAGCGGGACCATTCATGCAATATGTGAAGGAACCCTTATACTAGAAACTCAACAAAGCTCAGATACCACCTATCGCGTTTACGATTACGACCGTCGTGATGAAAACGGAAATTTACGCGAGCTTCACCTCGAAAAGGCGATTGATGTTACAACTGTTCCTCATCAAGATACAGCAAGCGAACCAACCGTCGAAATGAAAGATGGCGTAACGATTACAACCTATGTTCAATCCGAATTTTTCTCAGTTTACAAGTGGGATATTGAGGGAAGTGCTTCCTTTAACTTCAATGAGCAATACTTACTAATAAGTACCATCAACGGCGAAGGGACCTTCACCCATGAGGGAGAACAATACATATTGAAAAAAGGCATAAACCTAATCATTCCAGTAAACTTTGGTCTATTCACAATCAGCGGCAAATGCCAACTCATCGTCTCCCACCCATAAAAAAAGGGTGAATCCACCACCGCGTTAAAGCGGAATTTGGTGCCTGACCCCCGGTGCGGTACAGCGATGAAGCGACAGTTGACAAAAATAATAGCGCAAAGTTCTTCCTAATTGTTTGGGAGGAGTTTTTGCGCTAAACCTTCACAAAAATTCAGTTCTCGATATTGACGGCTCAATGCCAATAAATTATGATAACGGTGTACAACCAAAAGCGTTAACACACCCACACACACACACTCACATCCACCATCCACGCCACCCGCCAACCAAATAAAAAAGGAGGAAACCCCATGGCTAGAAAACTCCGCCCATGGTATCCAGGGGCCATCTATCATATCACCGCCCGAGGAAATCGCCGCGCTCCCATTTTTTTCGACTCCCATGACTATTTAAGGTACCTAAAAATCCTTGAGGATGTCCGCGAAACCTATCCGTTCAACCTACACGCCTACTGTTTAATGACTAACCACCTTCACCTCCTACTTGAAACATCCGAACACCACATCCAAGAAATCATGAAAACAATCCATTCGCGTTATGCCAAATACCTAAATCTACGGTTAGAAGTTGACGGCCATGTCTTTCAGGGACGGTATGGAGCAAAACTAATCCTAGCCGACGATTACTTTTTACAAGTCAGCCGTTACATCCACCTAAACCCACTAGAAGCCAATATGGTCAAAAATCCCGCGGATTACCCTTGGAGCAGCTATTCCTCCTACGTACACCAATCGAATACGAATAATCCACACATTGACCAATCCAAAACCCTAGCTTTTTTTTTCGAACCAGCCCACATAAACTATCGTGAATTCGTCGAAGAACAGGAGGAAAAAAATTGACCGCCGTCATAACAAGTATTGGACTAAAAGGATTAGAAGGCTATAGAATACAAGTTGAGGTTCAAGCCCAACAAGGTATGGAGTCGATCACAATTGTTGGCCTGCCAGATGCCTCGGTAAGGGAATCTAGGGAACGAGTTGCCGCTGCCTTGTACTCCGCAGGACACTCAATCACCGGACAAAAAATCATGATTAATCTATCGCCATCCGAACTAAGGAAAAACGGCCCTTTATACGATTTGCCCATGGCCATTGCAATTTTGCTCAGCGTAAACCTGCTAAACGTGGTAGATCTATCAGACCAAGTAGGCTTTGTCGGCGCACTATCACTAGACGGAGCCGTCCAGCCAGCAAGCGGGATGCTCCCAGTTATTTTAGCCGCAAAAAAAATAGGCCTTAAAAGGCTCTATATTCCTTACGATGAAAATCTCCCCTATCTTGATTTTAAAGAAATAGAGATCGTTTACGTTTCTTCATTAAGTGAAGTCATCGCTCACCTATCCGGGAAACCGATCCAATCAAGCTATCCGTACGAAGGAAAAGACCAACCACAATCCGCCACACCCCACATTGATTTCCAACAAATTATCGGACACCAACACGCGAAACAAGCCTTAGAAATTGCAGCCGCAGGAGAACACCACTTATTAATGACAGGGCCGCCGGGATGTGGGAAAAGCCTTCTAGCCGAAAGTTTCCCGTCGATCCTACCTCCACTAAGCAAAGAAGACCAGCTTGAAATGATCAGTATTTATCAATTAGGTGGAGCATCTATAAC
>CAURFY010000084.1:0-8408 GCA_963524115.1 uncultured Bacillus sp. | reverse complement strand
CTCATATTCTCAACCTTTCGATAAAAGGATTTAAAGGTGAAGTGTTTGTTCATTCCTTAGAAGAAAAGGGAATATACGTGTCGACAACAAGTGCTTGCTCCTCCAAACAAGCAGCAGTTAGTAAAACATTGCTTGCGATGGGAATTCCAGCCGAGGAAGCAAAAAGTGCTATTCGGATTAGTCTTTCTTTTAACAGTACGATGGATGAAGCTTTGCAAGTGATAAGTGCAATAAAAGGGTCAATAAAATATTTAGGTGAGGTTATGAATTAATATGAATTATGATCGGATAATTATTCGCTATGGTGAAATTTCTACAAAAGGTAAAAATCGTAATTTGTTTATCGATAAATTAAGAAAAAGTATTAAACCGTTGTTAAACAATACTCCAAAGGCAAAAATAGATGCAAGTCGAGATCGAATGTACATTTTATTGAATGGTGAAAACGGGGATACAATTATTGAGGGTCTAAAAGAGATTTTTGGAATTCAATCATTTAGTCCAGCTATAAAAGTTGAAAAAGATGTTGAAATGATGAAAGAAGCAGCATTGGACCTTTTCAAACGAGTATACGAGGAAGGAAAAACTTTTAAAATTACTGGTAAACGTGCAGATAAGTCGTTTTCGCTAACAAGTGAAGATATTAATCAAGAATTTAGTGCGCATATATTACAAAACGTGGAAAACTTAAAGGTGAATGTTAGAAAACCCGATATAAATTTGCTTATTGAGGTTCGAAGTGAAGCTGCCTATTTATCATGTGAAACAATTCGTGGCGCCGGTGGACTCCCAGTTGGCTCGAGTGGGAAAGCGATGCTTATGTTATCGGGTGGAATAGACAGTCCTGTTGCAGGTTATTTAGCGATGAAAAGAGGCTTGGAAATCGAAGCTGTACATTTCTTTAGTCCACCATTTACAAGTGAGCGGTCGAAGCAAAAGGTGATTGATCTCGTAGAAAAATTGGCCAAGGTTAGTGGTTTTATTAATCTTCATATTGTTCCTTTTACAGAAATTCAACAATTAATCCAAAGACAAATACCAGAGAACTATTCGATGACATCGACTAGACGAATGATGCTGCGAATAACGGATGAAATTCGGGAAAATCGTGAAGGGTTGGCCATTATTACGGGGGAAAGTCTTGGACAGGTCGCTAGTCAAACAATTGAAAGTATGTTTGCTATTAATGAAGTGACGAACACACCTATCCTGCGACCTTTGATTACCGTGGATAAGCACGATACAATTGACATTGCTCAACAAATTGATACGTACGATATTTCAATTCGTCCCTTTGAGGATTGCTGTACTGTTTTTGTTCCCTCATCACCAAAAACAAAACCAAAACGTGAAAAAGTTCAGCACTATGAAAGCTTTACAGACTTTGAACCCTATATTGAAAAAGCTGTAAAAGAAACAGAAACAATCCGAATAAAAATTGGTCATCAACCCCATAATATGTCAGTGGATGATTTATTCTAATAAATTGTGAACAATTACCAACAAAAGATTTGAATGAAGCCATGTGATTCTACACACTCTATACTCACAAGGAGGTGATATCACATGGCAAACAGCAACAACTCAAATCAGTTATTAGTTCCTGGAGTAGAACAAGCTCTTAACCAAATGAAGGTCGAAATTGCTTCTGAATTTGGTGTAAACCTTGGAGCTGATACAACATCTCGCGCTAACGGTTCAGTTGGTGGTGAGATCACTAAACGTTTAGTCTCGATGGCTCAACAACAGTTAAGCGGAGGCTTCTCAAGATAACAAAATAATACAAATGGCTACAAGAAGCGAGTATTCGTACTCGCTTCTTTATTTTTTTTGTCGGAATAAAAAGAAAAATATTTTCTAAATAATCTAAAAATTTAGTATATTATAAAGAAGTAGGTGTTTTTGTTATACCAAATATGTAAGGGGGAAACAGAATGGGTAGAGGAGAATTAATCGCGCCGCAACAATACAACTTAGTTAGTGAGGTCGAAAGGTTTGCAGAGGATGCCAAGAAGCTTGCAATTAAATGGGAAAATGAAGCAGGGGAAACAAAAGAAGTTACATATAAGGAATTAATAGCTAATGCAAATAAGGTAGGAAATCTCTTTCTAGAAAATGGAATCAAAAAGGGCGATGTGGTCCTAGTTATGGTACCGCGTTTAATAGAGGCATACCAGATTTATTTAGGTGCTCTTAAAGCGGGGATCGTCGTTATCCCAAGTTCGGAAATGTTACGGGCCAAAGACCTTAAATATCGAATCACACATGGGGATGTTAAAGCTGTTGTATGTTATTACCCATATTTGGATCAATTCACTGATTTGCCAGAGGCTGAAAATCTTAAAAAGTTTGTAATTGGAGCAGATGCTAAAGATTGGATTAATGTAAATCAGAAACTATCTGAGGTATCCGATGTCTTTGAATTAGCAGATACTACTTCAAGCGATATGGCCTTTTTGTCTTATACCTCAGGGACAACTGGAAATCCAAAAGGGGTAGTTCATACACATGGATGGGCATATGCACATTTACGAACAGCCGCTAAGAATTGGCTCGGTATTGATGAAGGTGACAAGGTTTGGGCAACAGCAAGTCCTGGTTGGCAAAAGTGGATTTGGAGTCCGTTTTTATCAATCTTAGGAACAGGTGCAACTGGAATTGTCTATAACGGTAGGTTTGAGCCTCAAAAATACTTACAGCTTCTTGAAAAATATGAAATAAATGCATTATGCTGTACGCCAACAGAGTATCGTATAATGGCTAAGGTTGATAATTTAGATGAGTATAAATTACCACACTTGCATAGTGCCGTTTCTGCAGGAGAGCCTTTGAATCGTGAGGTTATTGAGACATTTAATCGTCACTTTAATATCGATGTAAGAGATGGATATGGACAAACAGAAAACACTCTATTAATCGGTGTAACAAAGGGAATGGCGCTTAGACCAGGCTCTATGGGAAAACCAACTCCAGGAAATAGAATCGAAATAATCGATGAAAATGGTGAACCGTGTGTGGTAGGAGAAGTTGGAGATATTGCGGTGCACGTTGAAAGTCCAGCTTTATTTAAAGAATATTATAAAGATCCGGAAAGAACAGCCATGCAGTTCCGTGGCGAATATTATATTACTGGTGATAAAGCTAAGAAGGATGAAGATGGCTATTTTTGGTTTGAAGGTCGTGGTGATGATATCATCATCAGTTCTGGTTATACAATTGGGCCTTTCGAGGTTGAAGATGCGCTTGTAAAACATCCATTTGTAAAAGAATGTGCTGTTGTAGCGAGCCCAGATGAGATTCGCGGTAATATTGTAAAGGCTTTCATCGTTCTTAGGGAAGGAATTAATCCGAGCGATCCTAGTCTTGTATCAAATCTTCAGGAGCATGTAAAAGAATTAACTGCACCTTATAAATATCCACGTGCAATTGAATTTTTAACTGAGCTACCGAAAACTACATCGGGAAAAATTCGCCGAATCGAATTACGCAAACAAGAATTAGAAGCATTTAGTGCTCAATCATAAAAAGTAAGAAAAGGGCTGACAAATTGTCAGCCTTAGGCTGTCGAGAAACTCTCGACAGTCTATTATTTTACCTGGAAAATTTAGTGATTCACCACGTTAATGTATTATGAAATAGGATGAACAATTGGTATGTTGATCTCCGTTCCAGGCTCAGCGCCCGCCCCGCGGAAAGCGAGCACATGGAGCGGAAATCAACCGGCCAATTTGCAGGATAAATAAAAAAATTGCCGAGAAATATACTCTTTCTCGACAATCTGAGGCTGACAAATTGTCAGCCTTTTTTCTTATAGGAAGGTTCTTTTTACTTTTTCCCAGAAAGAATTGTTTTTTAATTTTACTGTTTTGATTTTTTTATTACTGAGTTTTATCTCTATTTTTTCAACATGCCGAATACTGATTGCTTCATTGTCCATTCCCATTGTTGGATGATCGTTCCCGTCCTGGCTGACCTTCAAAGTTAGCGAACGATCACCACTAAGAATAAACGGCGATCCTAACGTTCTAAAACGATTATTGTTTAATGAGGCGAGTTCACTTACTTGTAAACAAGGAAGTGCATGGTCAACAATTGCGCCTAATACAGACTTGTTATAGGCAGTACTCCCAGTGGGTGTTGAAACGATGATCCCATCTCCGCGGAACGTTTCAAAATGGAGTTGATCAATAAAAACATCTAGAACGAAGGTCTTAATTATCGCTGAACGGATAGTGAATTCGTTTAGACAATTAAATGTAGCCCCGTCATCAATAATTGCTTCAATTGTAGGATAACGAAGGACCTGAATTTGTTCATTCTGCATAGCTTCAATCATTTGCGGAATTTCATCTAAGTGAAAATCACAATACATATTTAAACTACCAGTTGTTGATATTCCGGCATATAGACAATCCTCTCTAAATCCGGTTTTTCTTACCGCTTGTAGAAAGGTACCATCATTACCAATACTAACAATGATATTTGCTGAATTGGGATTTTCAGCGATCGTAAATCCGTAATTTTCAGCCATTTGATAAAGTGGATCTACTTTTTTTAACGTTTCGGAGTCATTGTGATGATAAAAAAATAAATGACTTCGGTTAGACATGGAATTTCCCCCTTTCAACAGAAAATTTTCGCATATTTTTACCATTGTTTCCATTATTTTAGTACAATGATTGATATTGACTAGTGTACCATATTTTTTAAAAATAATTAAAAATTGATTGAAGTTTTAGATAAAGGGAGGAGTTGTTTAAATGAACGGAAAACGCTGGGCAGCTTTAGGGATTGCCACTGGATTATTTATTGTTTCCATTTTAATCAATGTACTAAGCTCGTTTGCTTTTTCAAATATGGAGACGGGATTCAGTGATATTTTTGCAACATCAGATCAACCTTTTACTGAAGAAATTGTAAAGGATGGAGATGAACTTAATAAGATTGCTGTCTTAGATGTCGATGGAGTGATTCAAGATACTGGGGATGTTGGCTCATTTCTACAAAGTCCTACATATAACCATCGTCTTTTTATGGAGAAGCTGGATTACGTTAAAAAAGATGACGCGATTAAAGGCATCATTCTTCGTGTCAACTCTCCTGGTGGTGGTGTGGTTGAAAGCGCCGAAATTCACGATAAGCTAGTCGAAATTCAGAGAGATACAAAAAAACCAATATACGTATCAATGGGTGCAACGGCTGCATCTGGCGGGTATTATATTTCAACTCCTGCCGATAAAATCTTCGCAAGTAAAGAAACAATGACTGGTTCCCTTGGGGTTATTAAGGAAAGAGTTAATTATGCCGGTCTAGCTGATAAATATGGTGTTGATTTTGTTACTATAAAAAGTGGCCCATACAAAGATATCATGAGCCCTACAAGGGAAATGACTGATGAAGAAAGAAATATTTTGCAAACAATGATTAATAATTCCTATGAGGGATTTGTCAAAGTGATTTCTGACGGAAGAAAAATTCCAATTGATCAAGTAAAAAAATTAGCTGATGGTCGTATTTATGATGGACGTCAGGCAAAGGAATTAAATTTAATCGATGATTTTGGCTACTTGGATGATTGTATTGCAAGTATGAGAAAAGATCTTCACCAAAAGGATGCTCAAGTTGTTCGATACACAGAAAGCTTTGGGTTTGGATCTTTATTTAATATGGGTGCTCAAAAATTGGCAGGTAAAGATGCTGAAGTCGCGGGTTTAATGAAGCTGTTGTCTAGGTCGAATTCACCTCGACTTATGTATTTGTATGCTGAATAAGGGAGGAAATAAAAATGGACTTTGATCATCAGTCAAAAGAAGCTGAACCAGGTCAAAATGAAGAAATCATTCTGCCTCCCAGTCAATTGGACAATAACAATGGTTTTAATAATCAAAACACAGATATTAACTCGGAGATGGAGCGGCTTCGAAATGATTTAAGGACACAAAGTTTTAGTGCTATCCCCATTCGTTATGCTGGTTTTTGGATGCGCTTTTGGGCCTATCTACTTGATTTAATTGTGATTGGAAGTTTAGGAAGGATCCTAATAAAACCGATATTTCGAGTGTTAGATTTATCTCTTCACGATTCGAGCATGTTTGCGCCCATTTCAATTGTTACAGCGCTCGTTTTCTATGCATATTTTGTTTTCATGACAAAACTATTTGGGCAAACGCTTGGGAAAATGGTCTTTGGATTAAAAGTTGTGACCTTGTCGGGAAACCCACTTTCATGGAATACGATTCTTTTCCGTGAGTGGATTGGGAGGTTTATTTCAACGACAGTTCTAATCAGCTATTGTATAGTAGCGTTTCTACCAAAAAAGCAAGGATTGCACGACTTATTTGTAGATACGACAGTCATCCATAAAAATTAATAACCCCAAAACCTGCTGAAATATAACCAGCAGGTTTATTTTTTTTGTTTTTGCAGAGAATAAAAGGCTGAAAGGTAGTGAATAAAATGAAATGGCTGGCCGTTGCTCTTATTATTTTATTTCTTCTTATCATCTTAATTCTTGCTACAAAAATTACTATCTTGTTAAATTATCATCACAATAAGGATGATGATAATTTAACTTTAAAGTTTAAAGTATGGTTTGGATTGATTTCCTACCAAATTTCTGTTCCTGTGATTAAAGTTGATGATGATTCACCGGCGATTGTTTATAAAAAAAAGGTAAATCCAGGGAATCAGGAAGGTTCAAAAGAGGAAATGGATGAAGAAAAATTTTCTATTCATGATTTGATAGTAAGTTTACATGATATGAAGGAATTGTTAAAACATGTTATTTCCTTACACAAAATAGTTCGTTATTTTTTACGAAAAATATCAATTAAAAGCTTGGAGTGGCATTCGGTAATTGGGATAGGAGATGCTGCAATGACAGGGACGCTTACTGGAGCTTTGTGGGCAGTAAAAGGCGGCATAATTGGTCTAATTAGTCATTATATGAAGCTTAAGGAAATGCCCCAAATGTCTATTATCCCTAATTTTCAAAGGGCGACCTCACAAACTAAATTGCGATGTATGATTCAATTTCGAATCGGGAATGCTATGTTAGCAGGAATGAAATTAGTAAAATTTTGGAAGGGTGGACTGCCAAAATTTCGTTCAAAACAGCTGTCCAAATTGTCCAAAGATAAGTCTAAAACCGTTTAGAATAGGAGGAAGAAAGAATGTCCGATCATCCAATTCAAGGATTAATGACAACTGCAATGGAAAATTTAAAAGAAATGATTGATGTAAATACAATTATAGGTGATCCTGTCGAGACCCCTGACGGTAGTGTAATTTTAACTGTTTCTAAGGTTGGGTTTGGTTTTGCAGCTGGGGGAAGCGAATTTATTCTTGATGGTTCTGGTTCAGGTTCAAGCTCAGGCTCAGGCTCAGATTCCAAGCAACAGGGACAAAACGGTGGTTCCGGTGGTTCGAAGCATCCATTTGGTGGAGGTAGTGGTGGAGGTGTTTCCATAACACCAATAGCATTTCTAATTGTCAGTACACATGGTGTAAAAATGCTTCATTTGGATGAAAATACGCATCTTTATGAAAAAATACTGGATTTAGCACCACAGGCAGTTGATAAGATTCAACAAATGATGTCTAAAAAAGATCAAAAAAACCAATCAGGGCAGGAAAATAATAATAATAACCAAAAGCAAGACCTAAATGATTAATTACTCGCCGTTACTCGGCGAGTTTTACTTTGGATTTAAAATAACAGGGAGATATTGTTTGTTTGATGCCTGATTGTAAATTTGCAATCTTCTTAATTGATTAAATGCTCTCGAAAAGTTATTATTAACACTATGAAGGATGTATTAAATGAGGAGGAAATAAAATGGCATCGATTACGTTTAAAGGGAACCCTGTTACCCTATTAGGAAATGAAGTGAAAGTTGGAGAAAAGGCACCGAATTTTTCAGTTCTTGCAAATGACTTATCACCAGTAACTTTAAATGATTCAAAAGGTAGTGTAAGGCTCATCAGTGTAGTGCCTTCTTTAGATACAGGCGTATGTGACGCTCAAACACGTCGATTTAATCAAGAAGCAGCAAAGTTAGATAATGTGAAAATATTAACAGTTAGTGTAGATCTTCCATTTGCTCAAAAACGTTGGTGTGGGGCTGCAGGAATTGAGAACGTTCAAACAGTCTCTGACCATCGGGACTTGTCCTTTGGAGAGGCTTTTGGTGTGGCAATTCAAGAACTTCGCCTATTGGCACGTGCAGTATTTGTAATAGATTCAAATGATGTTGTTACATATGCTGAATACGTAAGTGAAGCAACAGATCACCCGAACTACGAAGCAGCAGTAGAAGCAGCAAAACAAGCAAAATAGTATCGTACCAGGGCCCTTAACCTTAAGGGTCTTTTTTTTTACACAATGTTGACCTTCGTTACTGGCGCGA
>CAURFY010000083.1:0-8718 GCA_963524115.1 uncultured Bacillus sp. | reverse complement strand
CATCAAAAAATACCGATCACCAGCCACAGGGAGGAGATGAATCTTCAAATATCTAGTCTTAAGCATCAATCTACCTAGCCCTTTTACACTCTTCCTGAAAAGCACGCAGCCGTTTCGTTTGCGTAAGCAACAAAGTCAAAAACCTCTCCCAATCACTAAGACGCCCCAATTTCTTATAAATCGTCCGCAACTTCTTCAACAACTTAACAGCCTCCCGGTAACTAGCCCGATTCTTCAACTCAATATTGTCAGCAATCGCCTGATGATAAAGGGGGAGAAGCGCACCCGGATCTGCCTTCTGCACCTCTTTAACCCTTTCTTTTTCCAAATAGGGAAGTTCAGCGCCAATAAAAGACTGGAGCTCAACCCACTTGTCAAAGCTGCACTGCTTAAATAAAAAACTATCATAAACCCGAAAACTATATGGAAGACTCTGAACAAGCGTCCGTTCAAGCAAGTCAGCCCGATCTACCTCTTCGCAATAGGGCACAACAAGGTCCAAGGCCATCCCGGTAAAATCAATACAGGCGTCATAACTACCAAGACCGCGCAAGTACCCATTTAACCGAGAAAGGAACTGATCAATATAGGGGCCAAGCCGTTTCCATTCCTTCTGAAACGTGAACTGCTCCAGCCAATAAAGCAAATACGGGACACTAATCATCCCTAACTGCGCGATTAATTCCAGCGCTTCTTCATCTTTTTTGGCTAAAATATTTTGGTGAATCAACCCGACCGTAACAGGTAGATGATCTGGGTTAGTAACCAAAACGGCCTCAAGCCGTTCCCGTTCTGGACCACGCCACTGGGATTTCTTAAATAGCTGGCTCCACAGCAAGCGGTACATATGAATACCCTCGTACTCCAGTCCACCCTTGACCTCAAGCAGGGCTCCAACGTCATCCTTTAATTTTTCGATAAAACCATCAAAAGCAAACGGCATGGAAGTAATCGACAGCCTGGCGATTGCTTTTTCGATATCTTCAATCATGCCATGAAATAAGTGGCGATAATACCGATCGACCATCGTATTGGTATGACCAAATTCTTCACTAAGATCCGCCAACATCGTAAATGAATGGACACTGGCGATCAATTCATACAAAGTCCGCCATTCGATTTCAACTGGTGAATCTGCCTTAACTTTGCGCCAATAGACCCGAAACAACTCCGATACGACATAGGGATTGGGTTGGCCATTTCCGAGCATCATTCTTTTAAAGCTATCTGAAAAGGTATCGATCCAGTCTTGATAATTGGCTTCCGGCTTTTTCGAGGCCTTCAACAAATCACGCGCAGTCTGCAATCCCCAATTGGTCGCAGCGGTTCTGGCTTTCAGTGGTTGGCGCCAGTCCTCGACCCATGTTGCCACGCTAGCGACTTGGGAAAGGGCATGAAAAAATACGGCCAACTGATGCCGACAAAAGCCTTCTTCTGGACAAGAGCACTGACTTGTTTCCAGGAAACTCAAATCTAGCTTCACCTGAACCGGTGTGACATCCTGAACTCCTGCAATGACTATATCTCCGTCAAATCGCAATTGATAGACGAGTCCTTGGCGATACAACATTAAGCCTTTTTGAACGAGTTTTGCGTCCTCGTCCCGTTCCGGTCGTAATAGTCCTTTCATATTTCGAGCTGCAAACTCTAATAGTTCAGCATTATATTCTGTAATGGGCGCCACTACAAACAACCCCTTTATAAAGTAGGGTGTGTTAAACTAGTCTGTTGATTTCCGCTCCAGGTGCTCGCGCACCTTAGGGGCGGGCGGTGAGCCTCCTCGGCGCTAAAGCGCCTGCGGGGTCTCACCTGTCCCGCTGCTCCCGCAGGAGTCGAGCACCTTCCGCTCCAATCAACGAGTGAGCAAAATCAACAATGAGTTTTAACACAGCCATAAAGTGAAAAAGTATCTTTATTAGAACTTCGGTAAATGTTTAGCGCAAGCAGCGTAGGCGCTGCTGCATTTCTTTTAAAAAAAACCCATTCTTTTATTATACCAAAAAAAGGGGAGGAAAAGACGTGGGAAGCTGAAGTGATGGATGGTTTCCCAATTACTTTTGTGAACCGATCTCTTGCATATTAACCAAACCTCATCTATTGTTGCCTAAAATCCATACCAAAAACCCGCTCAGTTTTGACTAGCGGGATGGTTAATGACTTTGATGAATTGAATACGCACCTTGCGTGGCACTTTGTTTTTGTTATTTAAAGCAAATAGATGTCTTCTTCGTCTTCTTTAAACCGAAAGAATATCGAGAAAATAAAAATAATCGCTGTTAGCACCCAAGTGAATAAGAAGGACATTCCAAGACCGATGTTGGTTGTAAGTGAGGGACTTTTCCATTCGCCATAAACGGTATAAAGGACAGGGAAAGCCATGCAGACATATACAATAAATAACGAAACCAACCTAATGGTCGTTTTCCGCTCTATCTTTGAAAAAATGAGTAAGAAACTAAAGAAGAGCAAGAGCAATGATAAAAAAGTAACCAGAAATAAACTATTCAAAAAAAAACTCTCCCTTCCAACATATATTACTATTTCGAGAAAATTTTGAATATTCCTTCTAGAAATTAAAATAAAATTATTATCCATTAAAGCTGCTATGGAGATTGACGACAAGAGGGCAATCCAACTTTCTTTTCAAATGAAAAAGGAGATGAAGTGATCATCCCCTTTTTACATTTTTTAATCCTAATTTTCGTAGCTGTTCAAGCCATTTGTCTACTTCTTGATCTTCTGGGACATAGGTATCTAATGAAGAATAGGTTCCAATGTTCTTGCCCTTACCGACCCCGAAGTTGTGGTAAGGTAAGATTTCAACAGCAATGATATTTGGGTATAGATTGGCTGTTGAGACAATCCCTTTAAAGTGTTCATCCGATAGATTATAGTTTGGTATGAGCGGGCACCTTAAAATAATGGGTGCCCCCAAGTTTGATAGGTGCGCTAGATTCTTATCAATGATTTTCCGATCGACACCTGTTAGTTCTTTATGAAGTGCATCGCCTGTCGCCTTATAATCGAACAAGAAAAGATCCACATATTCTAGTATTTCTTCAAAATGTTCTGTGGTACTAAACCCGCTCGTTTCGATCGTGACATGAATTCCTGCTTTTTTCGCAGCTTTAGCCAATTCATAAGTAAATGGGAACTGACTCATCGGTTCACCACCAGAGATCGTCATACCACCATTTGAGTTTAGGTAATAATTTTTATCCTTTATCACGATCGCGATGATAGCTGCTACCGTCATTTTTTTGCCAAACATCGTTAGCGCACCAGTCGGACAACTTTGAACACAAGCGCGACACCCTTGGCAATGGTCAAAATTTATCTGGTGACCTTTTGGTGTCACCTTGTGAACATTATTGGTACACACTGTTTCACATGTTCCACAGTAGTTGCATTTTTTTGCATCAAAGGAAAGTTGCGGAAAATATGATTTAGATTCAGGATTGTGGCACCATAAGCAATCTAATGGGCAGCCTTTTAGAAAAACGGTTGTCCGGATTCCAGGGCCATCATTTATACAAAACTTTTGAATATCAAAGATTAGTCCTTCCATTGCAATCACCTAATCATTTAATGTCCGGGATAATATATCTGCCTGGACATCTTTTTCCAGATTGACAAATTTTGCGCTAAATCCACCTACGCGTACGAGGAGATTCGGATACTTCTCCGGATGGTGGTAGGCATCTTCCAAAACACCTCTGCCTACAACTGTGACCATCAGTTGCGGGCCACCATTTTCAAAATAAGTCTTGAATAGCGATCGAATCACAGGTCGATTTTTATTAAAAATGTCAGGAGAAAATTTGATATTCTGGACAGAGCCTGCATGTAAGCTCGGCTTTAACTTAACCAATGAATTTAACATCGCTGTTGGTCCATTCGAATCGGCGCCACCTTGAGGATTATTGCCGTTATTCAGAAATACACCAAACAGGCGTCCATCAGCGGAAGCAGTGGTTGCCCGTCCCCATTCTGTGTTGACCTGATTGTTAATGATGACCACCAAATAGCTGTCAAGGTTGGCAGCCCCACGCCCGACCTTAGTAGCGTCTCTTATCGAATGGCAGATGTATTCATGGAGTTCGACCGCGATAGAATCCGCATATTCATCATCATTTCCGTACTTTGGTGCATTGACCAATGCTGTTCGGAGCTCTCCATAGCCGTCAAAGTTAACATTCATGGCGTCAATTACTTCTTTCAAGCAAAACTTTTTGTCATCATAAACGACCTTTTTGATTGCAGTAAGGGAGTCGGAGGCGTTGATGTTTCCATACGTCTCATTGGTTCCTCCGAGAATGCGCACACCTCCATCAAGGAGCGCCCGCCCCCGGTCAAGGCAATCATCCGTTAGCATGCTGGTGAATAGGAAAGAACATTCCTGATTCATGACCTGGTAGGAAAAGCTTTGCGCTTTAGAGGTCAAATCAACATAATAGTCCAACAGCCGTTTATATTGGTTGAACACATCAGCGAAGCTGTTCATTTCTTCAGGTGGCAGCAATCGAACCCCGCCGCTTTTGTCGAGGTGATCCCACGGATCGATGCCCGAATTAAGCGAAATGTTTAAGATTTTCAGCATGTTGATGCACGTATTCGGTGTACCGACACTTTGGTGGGAAATAACAAATTCCCCACAGCCAAACGGTACATATTGTTGGGCAGTCAGTTCATCGAGCTGCATTGAATTCATAACAGCCGGGATGTTGACATCATCTTGATAAAGAATCGGGTAGGTCAATCCTTTTCCGATCGAGGTCAAAGCCTCTTCATATATATTTTCATCCATGCCTTCGTAAATCCTAAGCGTGAATTGTGGTTCTGTGTCTTGGTTCGCCCTCATAGCCAAAATTGCTAATCGACAGAATCGATCGGCGCTTTTCGGATTTCTTCGACCTTTGCCACCGATTATTACCCTACCGTTCACGGTTGTTTTGCGTGCTTCAATTAATTTAAACAGGGATTTTAAGTAGTCTATTGCTTCCTGCTCAGTTAGCCGTCCTTGTTCTAAATCACTGACAAGCAGGTCACCGAGATAGTCATCCATTCGTCCGTAATTTACTACTGAAGAAAGTAAGCTGTAGAGCCATGTCAATTGGATGCCTTCCACAAAAGACTTCGGTTTTTCAGTTAGAATATTTGTTAGTGCATGAATTAAAGTGGCCATTTTTTGTTGTCGATTGTCGTTATTAGTGGCTTCCGATTCCTTCGTGGCCAGCTCAATATGGTATTGGATCGTTTTGGTTAATAAATCTAAGGATTGCTCAAATGCATCATAGAGAGTTTGTGATTTCTGATCGGTATTTTTGCTTCGTTTTTCATTAATGACCTGTTTTAAACCAGGAATGCCGAGATCAATCAACTTTGGATAATCAAGATACATTCCACTTAATCTTGCTGTCGCAATGGTGGGATATTTCACATCGACAAACTTCCCCAGGGTAGTCTCTGTTAACGCCTCTTTAAAGAAAATACTTCTTGTATCGTGTTCTTGCCAATAGTCCATTAAAGAAGCGACAGTCTGCTTGTCTTGATCACTTGTTAATTGATGTTGAAGTTTTTCCAGTTGACTGAAGTTGCAGTAATGTCCGACGCCGCCTACTGAAGTTACACAACCGAAACCGATTGGCAATGCATCAACCCTACCGATAACAATATCCTCAGATTCAATCCTTCTGAACAGTCGTGGATAAAGGACGTTAAGACATTTGATCTCCCGCAGCTCTTTACAATCAGCCAAGTTTTCTTTATGTGTTAGCGTGTACTCGTTTATTATTTGGAGTTGTTCTTCTGGGGATTTTTCACTTTCAAATTTTTTATTTACATGAACCTGTTCTGCAAATTTTAACACCATAGTAGGGCCCCCTTGAATAGTCAATCTTCATTATCATATTAAAATAACATCTGTATTTTGTAAATATAAATTTGTAGATACAAAAATAAGATAAAAAGTTCTAAAAGACAGTAAGAATGTGAAAAATGGCATAGGGAAAATAATGGTTTCACTTTAATCTAGACTAGACAGGACCTTTCAGCGTGGGGGGCTATTTACTTGTTGGGAAAATAAAAAACCAGGCCGGTTATTGGGCCTGGAGTGGATTATCAGTGCTTAGCGCACTGAAACAAAACGGATATTGTTTTTAGTTTGGATTTCTCTCGTGTATTGGGCAAGTAATGACTTGATTAAATAAACCTTATGTTCAATTTGCAAAGTAGGGGTTCCGTCTTCGATCTCTAACAAGGTGCTTAAATCTTTAGTTAGGCTGATTGCCTTAACATTTTTTATATCATGGCTTATCTTATAGCCGCATGCCTCTTCAATATATCTGATTACTGACCCTTTGGCGGTTTCCTCATGGAAATTCTCGAAAAGGTATTGAGGCATGTAGGTTTCTTCGAGCACTTGTGGCACGTCATTTATTTTTCGAAGCCGGGTATAGTAAATAAGCTTGGTGCCTAGGGGCAAATTAAATATTTCGGATAAATGGTCATCTGCGTCTACTAACTGATATTTTAAAATGATATTTTTAATATCTTTGTTCTCTTCAATTCGTTCAGATAAGGTTGTGATATTTTTTTCTTCGTAGAATTCAGGCGGATTTACGTATATGCCTGATCCTTGTCTGGAATGGATGTAGCCTTCATTTTTAAGGTGAGTGATCGCCTTTCTGACTGTGGTTCTACTAACGCCGTACTTCATTCCAAGGATTTCTTCACCTTCAAGGGAGGTCCAGGGACTGTAGCTTTTCTTTTGAATCTTCTCTCTAATATCTTTATACACGTCTTTATATTTCATGTTTATCACTCCGAATTAATTGTTACAAATTAGTTATTATTTATTTATTATAGTTTAGTTTCAATAAAATTACTAATCGGTTAGTTGTGCTTTTAAAACAACATATACACACTGTAAATAATTAAATACAAATTAGTATTTACTAATTTGTATCGAATGTTTATGATGAAATTGTTAGCGCTATCATTGAGGAGGAGAAAGTATGGAGACGGTGAATTTATTCTCAAAAAAACTGATTAAGGTTTCTCTTGATAGTCATACAAAGGAGGAGGTGATACGAGAGTTAACAGATTTATTAAAAACAGATGGCAGAATCACAAATAGTGAAACATTTATCAAAGATGTATTAACAAGAGAGCAGGAAATATCGACAGCGCTGGACAACGGGATCTGCATGCCACATGCAAGATCGGAAGCGGTTGTGGAGTCCTCAGTTGTAATCGGAATCAGTAAGGCAGGAATAGACTGTGGATCAATGGATGGGGAACCGACAAAAATATTTGTGCTGATTGCATCTCCAAAGAATTCGAATGCAGAACATTTGAACAGCATCGCCGTGATTACTTCAAAGCTACTTGAAGATTCGGTTCGAACTGCGTTGGTACAAGCTAAGAGTAAAGATATTATATATAATCTTATGACAGAGAAAGAACAGGAAGACATCCAGCCGGTAAAAAGCGATAAATTTTTGATTGGTGTTACAGGATGTACAACTGGGGTTGCCCATACTTACCTAGCAGCAAAATCATTAGAAAAAGCGGCACATGAAATGGGCGTTAACATAAAGATAGAAACAAACGGTTCGATCGGGGTAGACAATTCTCCAACAAAAGCAGAAATTGACCGAGCTGAGGCCATCATCATTGCCAGTGATAAGCAAGTCGAAATGGACCGCTTTTCTGGAAAAAAAGTCATCATAACCGGCGTGAAAAAAGCGATTGATGAACCTAAGAAATTAATTAATCAAGCGCTAACAGGGACTGCACCGGTTTATTCATCTAAAAAAAGTGATTCCGACAATTTATTGGGCAGTGCTCCGAAAGATAAAGCCGGATTATACAAGTACCTGATGAATGGTGTTTCGTACATGATTCCGTTTGTAGTGGTTGGTGGTATCTTAATCGCCCTGTCACTTGCTATCGGAGGAGAGCCGACACCAGGCGGCCTTAAAATTCCTGATGGCAGTGTTTGGAATAAATTTCTTAATGTCGGGGTTGTTGGTTTCAACCTGATGATTCCAATTTTGGCTGGTTTTATTGCTTATGCCATTGGCGATCGGGCGGCACTTGCTCCAGGTATGATCGGTGGTTATATCGCTAACGATGGTTCGTTCTATGGCGCAACAGCAGGGGCAGGGTTCCTAGGTGCCATTTTGGCTGGTTTCATGGCCGGTTATTTAGTGAAATGGATTAAGACATGGAAGTTCCCTGAAGCGATTCGACCGCTTGTACCAATCATGATTATTCCTATTCTTGGCTCAGTTGTAATTGCCAGTGCCTTCATCTTTGTCATTGGTGCTCCGATTTCATCACTGATGGATGCATTGGTGAAAATGCTACAGTCTATGTCCTCGGGCAGTTTGATTATGATTGGTTTAGTAATTGGGCTAATGCAAGGATTTGATATGGGTGGTCCCTTCGGAAAAGTGGCCTTCATGTTCAGTGTAGGTTTGATTGCTAGTGGGCAAACGCAATTTATGGGAGCGCAGGCAGTAGCCATTCCAGTTGCTCCGTTGGGGATGTTCCTAGCAACTATTATTGGTAGGAAGATGAATGTCTTTAATCAAGAAGAAATTGCGAATGGTAAAGCGGCAGGTGCGATGGGACTTGTCGGAATATCAGAAGGGGCACTCCCTTTTGCGGCGAGTGATCCGTTGGCGGTTATTCCAGCCAATATGATTGGTT
>CAURFY010000082.1:0-8727 GCA_963524115.1 uncultured Bacillus sp. | reverse complement strand
AAGACAACTACTATTATTTACTATCTACAATCAAGGTTACGGGTCCATCATTAATTAACTGGACGTCCATCATTGCACCGAACACACCTGTTTCGACCTTTATCCCCTTTTCACACAAAAGCTCATTAAAAGCCTCATAAATAACTAGAGCATGGTCGGGTCTTGCTGCCCCCATGAAATTCGGTCTTCGTCCTTTTCGGCAATCACCATATAAGGTGAATTGTGATACCGATAAAATTTCACCGCCAACATCTAATAGCGAAAAGTTCATTTTTCCTTCATCATCTTCAAAAACACGAAGATTTGCCACCTTTTCGGCTAAAAACGCAGCATCCTCTAATTGGTCTTCGTGTGTAACGCCGACTAATAAAACAAAGCCCTGTTTAATAGAACCGACCACTACATTGTCGACCATTACCTTTGCAGCCTTACTACGTTGTACAACTATTCGCAGTGCTTAACTCCTTAGTTCATGATCCGTCTTACGGCATATACATCAGGGATCTGTTTAATTCTGTCAACCACCTTTTGCAAGTGAGCAACATTGTGGATGGCAATCGTCATGATAATTGATGCTGCTTTATTGCGGTCAGACTTCCCAGTAACAGCATTAATATTTGTCTTAGTTTCACTTACCGCCTGAAGGACCTCATTTAATAAACCTCGGCGATCATAGCCAGTAATTTCAATATCAACATTGTACTCTTTCCGATCATTTAAAGCTGTTTCCCATTCCACTTGAATAAGTCTGTCCTTGGCATCATCTGTATTAATATTGGTACAATCAGCACGATGGACGGAAACTCCTCTTCCTTTTGTAATAAAACCAACAATTTCATCACCTGGAACAGGGTTACAGCACCGTGAAAGACGAATGAGCAAATTATCGATACCTGTTACACGGACACCAGATTCTCTTTTCTTATGATTCGGAAATCCTTTAAGCTCGGAAACAGCAGTCGAAACGTTTGTAACTTGCTCAAGATCACGCTTTTTCCGCCATTTTTCAGTTAAACGGTTCGCAACCTGCAGGGCGGTGACACCATTATAACCAACAGCAGCGTACATATCCTCTTCACTTAAAAAATTAAACTTTTCAGCGACCCGCTTTAAATTATCAAGGGTTAAGATTTCTTTTATATCAAATTCCATATTACGTATTTCTTTTTCAACTAACTCTTTGCCCTTATCGACATTTTCATCTTTACGTTGTTTTTTGAAAAATTGTCTAATTTTATTTTTTGCTTGGGAGGTTTGTGCCAACTTTAACCAATCTTGACTTGGCCCATAAGAATGTTTAGATGTTAAAATTTCAATGATATCACCAGTTTTTAGCTTATAATCGAGCGTAACCATTTTTCCATTTACTTTTGCTCCGATTGTTTTATTACCAATTTCCGAGTGAATCCGGTATGAAAAATCAATCGGGACAGAGCCTGCTGGAAGTTCAATGACATCGCCCTTTGGTGTAAACACAAACACCATATCAGAAAATAAATCTATTTTTAACGATTCCATAAATTCTTCAGCATCATCTGTATCATTTTCGAATTCTAGAATTTCTCTAAACCAAGTTAGCTTTTCTTCATAGGATGAAATTTCTGATGCCGATTTGCCTTCTTTATACGCCCAATGAGCAGCGATTCCGAATTCAGCAATCTCGTGCATTTCATTTGTCCTGATTTGGACCTCAAGTGGATCTCCTTTAGGTCCAATCACGGTAGTGTGCAATGATTGATACATATTAGGTTTTGGCATCGCAATATAATCTTTAAAGCGACCTGGCATCGGTTTCCAACAAGTATGAATAATTCCGAGCACTGCGTAACAATCTTTAATACTGTTGACAATAATTCTGACAGCCAACAAATCATAAATTTCATTAAATTGCTTATTTTGTAAAGCCATCTTCCGATAGATACTATAAATGTGCTTTGGACGTCCGCTAAGTTCAGCCTTAATCGAGACTTCACCCATTCTTGTCCGAACTTCCTCAATGACATCCACTAAATATTGCTCTCGCTCAGCACGTTTTTTCTTCATTAAATTTACGATTCGATAATATTGTTGAGGATTCAAATACCTTAATGCAGTATCTTCAAGTTCCCACTTGACTTTGGATATACCCAATCGATGTGCTAACGGAGCAAAAATTTCAAGTGTTTCATTGGATATACGCCGTTGTTTTTCAAACGGCAAATGCTTTAATGTCCGCATATTATGGAGACGGTCAGCAAGTTTGATTAAAATTACCCTCATATCCTGGGCCATTGCCACAAACATTTTCCTGTGGTTTTCTGCCTGTTGTTCTTCATGTGATTTGTATTTTATTTTCCCGAGCTTCGTCACTCCATCGACAAGCATTGCAACTTCATCGTTAAACGCGGTCTTGATATCCTCTAGGGTAACGGAAGTATCTTCGACAACATCATGAAGAAAACCGGCTGCAACCGTTGCAGGATCCATTTCTAAATCAGCCAGAATTCCGGCCACCTGAATAGGATGGATGATATACGGTTCACCAGATTTTCGATATTGATCACGATGAGCATGCTTGGCAAAATCATATGCCTTTTTCACCATTTCTACATGCTTAACATTTAAGTATGCTTTTGTTCGGTCGATGACTTGTTCGGCGCTAAGGACTTGATCGTTCGCCATATAATCACCTTTATTATTAACGTATTTTTCTATCCTAAAGATTGTGCTGTATTATATAAATTTGAATGATTGTTACTATTATCGAAAAAAAACAGCAAGATGTAAAGAGAAAGGAATGTTATTTTTCTGGAAAGATAGAATTTTGTCGAATTAAAGTCCTAAAACACCATTATAATACAAAATTTAGAATAGTTCAAAATTTTTCTATTTTTCAAAATATCCCTAAAAAGACATCCACCCGAGTTAACATCCAAATTTTTATTCAAAAAAGAGCACCCTCCATCGAGTGCTCTAATGAACATTAATATTGCATTAACGTTAAGATATCATAGTCGTTTAATTTGCTCCGACCCTCTAAGTAGGAAAGCTCGATTAGAAAAGCAATTCCTGCGACAACTCCGCCAAGTTGTTCAACAAGACGAATAGTTGCATCTATCGTCCCACCGGTTGCTAATAAATCATCGGTGATTAGCACTCTTTGCCCTGGTTTAATGGCGTCTTTATGGATTGTCAGGACATCCTTCCCATATTCAAGACCATATTCTGCTTTAACCGTTTCCCGCGGAAGCTTTCCTTCTTTCCGGACCGGTGCAAAACCCACTCCTAAAGAATAGGCAACAGGGCAACCGATAATAAAACCGCGCGCTTCTGGTCCTACAACAAGGTCAACTTGTTTTTCAAGGGCATATAATACGATTTGATCTGTGGCATATTTATAGGCTTGTCCATTGTCCATTAAAGTGGTAATATCTTTAAATCTGATTCCCGGTTTTGGCCAATCAGGAACAATCGTAATAAATTGTTTTAAATCCATTCTAGTATTTCCTCCTCATTATTAACCGACTCTTGAATGACTCCATCGAACCAACCTTTTAGCTGCTGAAACGAAGAATACAATAAATCATTTTCAAGAGAATATTGTGCCATTTTCAATTGATAAGTACTTGATTCTGTTAAATCCCGTTTCTTTGCTTGTGTCTGCAAGGAAATGAGTCCATTGTTTATTGTAACAAAGTCCAATTCAAAAAACACCTGTGACATAAACTCAATTGTTTCATTGGTCCAACCTCGATGTTTTGCTAAATTATTACCTTGCTGTTTCATATTAAAAGACCCTCTTTTTGCAAGAAAGGCGTAAAACCATTTAAAGTGGTCCCTAGTTGGGATCGTACTGAAAAAATCACTATCACGTTTGAAAAACTGAACATATATCCGTGCTGGTTTTTTTCCCGACAATAAATGTTCAATCATTTCTTTTGAAGGTGGCAAATCCAACAGTATCAGATTTGCCAGATCAATTTCCGCTAAGTGGGCCTGTTCAATAGATTCAATCAATAATACATCCTGTTGTTGATTTTGTGGAACGAGTTTGAGATTGTCTTTGTGAAAAACAATCCATTTTTGATTGTCAACAGGAATTGATTCTAAATTCTTTTGTTGTTTTTTTACCCCACGAAAATCAAACAGCTGCCAAGAATAAATCGCTAAATCTGACAGAAAAATTTGTGGCTTTCTTATGTTATTCCATTCGTTAATCGCTAATTCACCAATGACCGATAAATTAGCATTGGGAGAAATATGATCAAATAAATGCCCCAGACCAAAGCCAACTCCATCAAGTGTGGCTGAAGACTTTTCTAAAGTAACCTTCAAATGGTTTTGTTCAGATCCAATTTTTCTGATCGTGGCCAGCCCGACACGGTCAATTAGAACCTTTGGTTTTGGATTGTCCACACCATAGGGCGATAGCATCTGCATTTCTTGAATGACCGCTAAGTCTATTTCGGTTAGGTCTACAGCACAATCAATGTTTACAACTGGAATAAAATCTTTCTCTGTCAGCTGTTGTTTGGCAAGAGCATTTAATCTATTTCGCAACTCATTTACGTCTTCAAGTTTTAGGGTCATTCCCGCTGCCATCGGATGTCCGCCAAAATGAGGAAGAATCTCTTTGCACGTTGATAGATTTTTAAACAAATCAAATCCAGCGATACTTCGCGCCGACCCTTTTGCTAAGCCCGTTTCTTCGTCAAAACTTAGAATAATCGTTGGGCGATAAAACCTTTCCACAAGCTTGGAAGCCACGATTCCAATGACACCAGCGTTCCAGCCCTGTTTTCCGATAACTAATACCGAGTTATCAGTGATTGGGTAGTGTTCTTCAACTTCTCGGAGAGCTTCTTCAGTAATTTTATTCACAATGGCTTGGCGCTGCTTATTGAGCTCTTCCATTTCTTCAGCAATACTATTTGCCTCATTAATATCTTCTGTTAAAAGTAAATCAACTGCGATATCGGCACTTTCTAAACGGCCAGCAGCATTTATCCTAGGCGCAACTGAAAATCCGATTGTCTCTTCATTAATGCTAGAAGGGTTAACCCCAGTTAACTTAAAAAGAGCTTGAAGACCGACACAATTTGTACTCTTCATTTTCTGAAGTCCTCGCGTGGCAATGAGGCGATTTTCTCCAGTAAGGGAAACAAGGTCAGCGACTGTCCCAATTACAGCGATATCAAGTAAATGTTCAGGTAATTTACCATAAAGTGCATGTGCCAGCTTAAAAGCAACACCGACACCAGCCAATTCCCGAAAAGGGTACGTGCTATCTTCTAATTTAGGATGGATGATTGCAAATGCTGCAGGGAGAACCGGTCCGGGCTCATGATGATCAGTAATAATTAAATCCATCCCAAGTTCTTTGGCCACATCCGCCTCATGTATGGCAGCGATACCTGTATCAACGGTTATAATTAAACTAACTCCATTTTCTGCTGCATAACGAAAAGCCGGTTCATTCGGACCATACCCTTCAGTAAAACGGTTTGGAATATAGAACTGAACCTTTGCCCCCAGCTCTTGAAGAATCTTCATCATAATCACGGTGCTACTAACACCGTCAGCATCGTAATCACCGAATATGAATATTTGCTCTTGAAATTCTATGGCTTTATGAATTCTTGCGACGGCCTTTTCCATATCTTTCATTAAAAAAGGGTCGTGAAAGGATTGTTTGTTGGTGAATAAAAAATTATTTGCATCCGCAACCGTTTCAAATCCCCGATTGACAAGTAATGATGCAACAAGAGGAGAAATTTTAAGTTCTGTTCTCAATGAGCTAATTTTTTCTTGGTTCGCCTCTCGAACCTTCCATCTCGTTTTTGATTTTAACATTCGTTCACACCCCTCAACCTTTATATTATACAGAAGCTTGTCAGTCGTTTCAATCAGGTTTGCCAATAATAAAAAGACAATCCTTATGCCATTACTGGCTAGGATTGTCTTTTTTATCGTTTAAACTTGCGGTTGATCGGAGTATTTGCGTTTTTCCTTAACCGTACGGATAATGCCTTTTTTCTTCAATTCCTTACCTTTCCAAACCAGCCATAATTGTGCGGCAATAAAGATAGAGGAATACATTCCTGAAACTAACCCGATTAGTAGGGCAATAGAGAAATTACTGATTGATTCACTTCCGAAAATCAATAATGCCACTGTCGTGATAATAACCGTTAACACCGTATTTACTGACCGTCCAAGTGTTTGGCGGAGACTAGTATTCACAACATCAACAATATCATCGTATGTCTTCAAGCGTTTTTTCTTATACATATTTTCGCGCATTCTATCAAACGTAACGATCGTATCATTAATTGAATAACCAATAATTGTCAAGATGGCTGCAATGAAGGTTAAATCAACTTCTAGCCTTGTGATACTAAACACAGTAATAATTAGGAAAGCATCATGTAATAAAGACACTATTGCGGCAATTGCCATGTACATTTCGAACCGAAGTGTCACATAAATAATAATCCCGATTGAAGCAATGATTACAGCCTTTATTGCATTTTTGGCCAATTCCTTCCCAACAGTTGGAGAAACGGTGCCTACATTTGGTTCTGCCCCAAATTTGTCTTTAAAATGGGATTTCAAGGTGGAAATCTCATCCTTAGATAATACCCCTTTTAAGCGGGCAACAGCGACATCATTATTTTTCCCAGATAAAACAATGTCTTCAGCAGTTAAATTAAGTGACTTTAATTCCTGTTTAACCTCTGTCGTATTAATTGCCTTGTTTGCCAAAATTTCGATTCTTGTTCCACTTGAAAAATCGATTGAAAGGTTCATATGGAATACAAATAAGAAGATAATCCCTAATACTGTTAAAATTCCTGAGAATGCAAAAAACTTTTTGTGATGTTTAACAAAATCAATTTTATCAAACTTAGTCGGTAAATCTATCGTGTCAAAGTTTTCTTTTATATTATGGATTTCGCCTGGCTTAACACCAAACCAGCCCAGCCTATTATTAAACATTCTGCTGTGTACTAAAAGAGCCATAAACCATCTCGCCCCATAGACAGCTGTGATAAAGCTGACAAGAATGCTGACGATCAACATCGTTGCAAACCCTTTTACTGAACTTGTTCCATAAAAGAATAAAACACCGGCAGCAATAATCGTGGTAATGTTGGCATCAAAAATTGCTGTTAAGGAATTATGATTCCCAGCTTGGAAGGCTGATTTTAACGATTTACCAACTTTCAATTCCTCTTTCAGTCGCTCATAGGTGATAATATTGGCATCAACGGCCATCCCCACCCCGAGAATTAACGCGGCAATACCGGGGAGGGTTAACACCCCATTCATCCAATCAAACACTAACAAGATTAAATAAATATAAACCGATAACGTCACACAGGCAACAAACCCTGGTAGGCGGTAATAAATCAACATAAACAAGAAGATGATTGCAACACCGATAATACCGGCAAGAACAGTATTATTTAAAGCCTGTTCCCCAAATTTTGCTCCAACTGAGGTTGAATAAATTTCAGTTAGTTTAACTGGTAGTGCACCTGCATCTAATAAAGAAGAAAGAGTCTTCGCTTCTTCAATTGTGAAATCGCCCACAATAGAAACAGTTTTTTGATTAAATACTTGGCTTACTCGTGGTGCAGATAAGTACTTCGGATCCTTCTTAGCAATTTCTGCTTTGAAAGAATCTTTTCCCTCTTCAAAATCAAGCCAGATAACAAGTAAATTATTAGGAGAACCCATGTTAACAATTTCTTGGGTTACTTTTTTAAATTTGTCCGCACTTTTTAGTGTTAATGAAACACTTGGCTTTCCATTTTCATCAAAGGATTGCTTTGCCCCGCCTTCAGCAAGGTCTGTGCCATCCATCATTAATTTATCGTTTACATCACGAAATGATAAGTTTGCCTCTGTGGACAAAATCTCACGGGCCTTATTTTGGTCTTCAACCCCCGCTAATTGAATTCGAATCCGATCTTTTCCTTCAATCTGAATATTTGGCTCACTGACGCCTAAAACGTTGATCCGTTTATCTAAAGCCTTAGCCGTACTTGCCATCACATCTTTGTCAATTTTTTGACCCTTTTCTGCAGGTGTTACTTTGTATAAGACCTCAAAACCACCTTGAAGATCCAAGCCTAGTTTAATCCGGTCGATGATATTCTTTGTTGTTGTTCCCATCAAACCGCCTACTAAAATTAATAGCAGGAAGAAAACAACAATGCGATTCCGTTTTACCATTATGTATAGAGCCTCCTTAGATTCAACCAGCCATACGACCTACATTTTTTGACCAATAATCCCATTATGAAACAGTTTGGATTAGCTGTCAATTTACCATTTCAAGTGTCAAAAAACGTTAATATTATGGCTATTTTAGCAACTCCTTGCGATCCTCTTCACTTTCAAAAGAAAAATCAGGCTGTTTAAATGCTTCCACTGTTGCAAAATTCATATACTGACAGATTTGTACAGATATAATGTCCTGAACAATTTCATATAAATGAACGTCTTCCTTACACTTGCGCCACTTCTTATTTGTTAAATAAGTCCATAATTCCCGCTCTGATATCGTTGTATAGCCAAGTAACATAAACTCTTCCAATTTACTTTTTAATGCTGGATACACTGCTTCATGAAAACAATCATAGTCATGGCCAATATTCATTTTATCCGCCTCCAAGTTAAGGTCCATTTACCGTTTATTACCGAAACAACTTGTCATGCTTTGTCCACATTGTTGCATAT
>CAURFY010000081.1:0-8763 GCA_963524115.1 uncultured Bacillus sp. | reverse complement strand
CTATTCCACCGATTATTAGGGGGCGACCCTCAGTTAATTGATGAACATCAAAGCCTTGTCCAATCCGAAACATAGAAACAATCTCCTTTGTCTAGCTCCAGCGGCTAGCCCCTCGATGTCTTAAGTCTAATCTCTCCAGAGACTATCGTCTCTTGTGTGATTCGCCTTAAGCTTGTCGGGGCTGAGCGAGCCGCTGCCGCATTTCGTTTTAACGTCCTATTGATTGACGTTTTCTTATTATTGCATCTGCAAAGTACAAATCCTCTGGTGTAGTTAACTTTATATTGTCGTAGCTTCCTTCAACAATACTTATACTATAGGGAATTCTTTCTACTAAACTGGCTTCATCTGTACCTAGGAAACCTTCCCTTTGGGCACAATGATGTGCATCGAGCAAGATGGAAATACGAAAAGCTTGTGGGGTTTGGACAGCCCACAAGCTGGAACGTTCTACGGTTTCCACGATTCTTTTATCATGCACCTTTTTTATCGTATCCTTTACCGGCACTGCCACAACTGCAGCACCATCCTTTTGAGCAGCAGCTGTGACTAAGTGGATCGTTTCTTCATGAATAAAGGGCCTTGCTCCGTCATGAACAAGAACAATCCCTTCAGACTTTACCGCTTGAAGGGCATTATAGACACTATCCTGCCGCTCATTCCCACCAGATGCAAATGATAGAACTTTATTAATTTTATATTTCTTGATGAGCTTAGAGAACTCTAACTCATCGCTCGGCTGAATAGCCAAAACGATACCATCACAATCATCATCTTCTTCAAAAACCAATAAGGTATGAATCAGTACAGGTATTCCGTTCAAAGGAAGAAGAAGTTTATTTTTCCCCGCTCTCATTCTTTTTCCTTGACCGGCTGCCGGGATTACAACCTGATAACCCATAGATACTCTCCTCTAATTTGCTCTAATTATAGCGCTTTTTCAAGCAACTTTGGTTTTGCAAAAATCATTCTGCCTGCAGAAGTCTGCAAGACACTAGTAACCAGCACATCAATCCGTTTTCCAATATAATCTCGGCCATCCTCGACCACAATCATCGTTCCATCATCCAAGTAAGCAACACCTTGGTTATGTTCTTTCCCATCTTTTATAACTTGGACGTTCATTTCTTCCCCAGGTAAAACAACAGGTTTTACTGCATTTGCCAAATCATTAATATTTAGAACTGAAACATTTTGCAACTCGCAAACCTTATTTAGATTAAAATCATTCGTAACAACGACACCATTTGTTATTTTAGCTAATTTTACTAGCTTACTATCCACTTCTTGAATTTCCTCAAAATCACCTTCATAAATTTCAACTTTAATGGCCAGTTCCTTTTGAATCCGGTTTAAAATATCAAGGCCTCTTCGACCGCGATTTCGTTTTAATACATCAGATGAATCTGCAATATGCTGTAATTCCTCTAATACAAATTGGGGAATCACAATGGTTCCTTCCAAAAAACCAGTCTGACAAATATCAGCTATTCTTCCATCAATAATCACGCTAGTATCTAATATTTTCATGGCAGTCCGAAGCTCTGTTTTTTCAGACTCCTCGTCCCCAGACTTCTTCTTTTTGTTTGAAAATAAATTTGATAATTCATCCCGCTTTTTAAAGCCAACCTGATAACCCAGATAACCAAATAAAAGAGTTAATAAGATTGGGGCCACTGTGTTAAGAACTGGTACCTGGATCGAATTTAAAGCAAAACCAATTAAAAAAGCTACCACCAAACCAAAAACTAAGCCAACACTTCCAAAAATAATATCCGTTATCGGAGCCTTGACAAGAGATTCCTCTACCCATTTCATAAAATCAGTAAAATAATCTACTGCCCAAAAGGTAATAAGATAAAAAATAAGTGCACCAAAAATTGCGGATATATATGGATTGTTGATTAGAGGAATGTTGTCAAAATTTATTAATTTCAATAAATCAGGGATTAAGAAAATGCCCAATGTCCCCCCGATTATTAAAAAGCAAGCTTGAATAATACGTTTTAACATTCCTTCACCTCCTATCTATTCATTATAAACAATTTGATAAAATTGAAACCTATTTTACCTAGTTTTTTAAGAATGTAATAATAATGAAATAAATTGATATTATATACGTATTAACCTTTAAAAAGGTTTCAAAAATGGGGAATATCGTCGGGAAATAATGAAACCTCATGATAAGGGTAGCATGGGAAAAATAGGGTGTCAATCAAATGTATAATTCTACCATAAGTAAATATTCTCTTCAAGCCTTGGATCAGGAAATTTGACCTATTCTCTAATCAATAAATTATGTCTATTTTCCTAAAGTTGCCTGTAAAGCTTGCTGAACTGAGGAAACCCCAATCAATTCAATCCCCTTTGGACATTTCCATCCACCTAAATTGTTCTCAGGAAGAATCATTCGCTCAAACCCTAATTTTGCTGCTTCTTGAACCCGTTGCTCTATTCTTGAAACCCTTCGTACTTCTCCTGTTAAGCCTACTTCTCCAATGATACAATCCGTAGCTCTTGTCGGGGAATCACGAAAACTTGAAGCAATGCTAACGGCAACCGCTAAATCGATTGCTGGCTCATCCAACTTCACCCCACCTGCAACCTTAAGGTAAGCATCTTGATTTTGCAAAAGCATCCCCACTCGTTTTTCTAGAACGGCCATTAGTAATGATACACGGTTATGATCAATTCCCGTGGCCATTCTCCTTGGATTTCCAAAGCTAGTTGGAGAAATTAATGCTTGTATTTCAACAAGTACAGGTCGAGTCCCTTCCATGGATGCCACTACAGTTGACCCTGCTGCGCCTTGGGACCGCTCCTCTAAAAATATTTCAGATGGATTTTCTACTTCTTCAAGGCCCATTTCCTTCATTTCAAAAATTCCCATTTCATTTGTCGAACCGAAGCGGTTTTTTACAGCACGTAAAATACGATAGGTGTGATGCCGCTCTCCTTCAAAATAAAGAACAGTATCAACCATATGCTCTAATAACCGTGGCCCAGCGATTGAACCTTCTTTAGTCACATGCCCGACAATGAAAACAGCTATTCCTTTTGTTTTTCCAATCCTCATTAATTCTGAAGTACATTCTCGAACCTGCGAAACACTTCCTGGTGCGGATGTCACGTCTGGGTGAAATACCGTTTGAATCGAGTCTATGATAACAAAGCTAGGTGATATGCTCTCAATCGTCCTACTTATTTCATCAAGATTTGTTTCAGCATAAACCAATAGGTTTTCAGAAGTAACACCTAGCCGCTCTGCTCTTAGTTTCGTTTGCCTGAGCGATTCTTCTCCAGAAATATATAATACAGACTGACCCTGTCCAGCTAATTGTGAGGATACCTGTAATAGCAAGGTTGATTTTCCTATTCCTGGGTCTCCTCCAATCAGAACTAACGATCCTTGAACAATCCCGCCACCTAACACACGGTTAAGTTCTTTTAAATTGGTTTGTATTCTTACCTCCGTCCCAGTTTCAATTGAAGTGATTGGGGTTGCCTTCGAGCCGCCGGCTATCCCTTGGGAATGCGTAAAGGCTCCTCTTTTTCCGGTTCCAACAACCTCAACTTCCTCAACCATTTTGTTCCACATACCACACCCAGGACATTTCCCCATCCACTTTGGAGATTCATATCCACACTCTTGACACATAAACTTAGTCTTCCTCTTTGCCATTGTATCTTCCTTTCTAGAACGAAAAGCGAACTGCCCCGCAAATCGGCTTGTGACCTCAAGCCAATGGCGCCTTGGGCTAAACACTTATAAAAGTTCAAAAAATAATTTCTTATGTTTAAAAAACTTATTACTATTATTATATCTGAATTAGCCTGCAAGTACCTGTTTGAACAATGGGAACAAAGAGAAGATTTAAATGAGAGTTGGCATGGTTTGTATCATCCATTGGAAGAAAAAAGAGGGACACGAATTTATCCGTGCCCCTCTAGTTGTTTCATCCTTAAGGCTTCGGTATCGCAGTAGGTTGATCTGTTATGACAACAAATTCACCATTTTGAACATCAATAAGGATGTTATGCCCCGTTAAAACAGTGCCTTTTAATAGTTCTTCTGATAGCCGATCCTCAATATGTTTTTGGATAGCCCTGCGCAACGGCCGAGCTCCGTATTCTGGATCATATCCTTCATCTGAGATTTTATCCTTTGCAGCATCGGTTAACTCTAATTGGATATGCTGTTCTTTCAATCGTTTTATTAATTGCTCTGACAGCAATGATACAATCTGCTTTAATTGAGCTCTTTCAAGGGCATGGAACACAATGATTTCATCGATTCTGTTCAAGAATTCAGGTCGGAACGCCTTCTTCAGCTCTTCCATTACCTTTCCTTTCATATCCTTATAATCTTGAGCTCCGTCTTGGATGTTAAAGCCTACATATTTATTTCGCTTTAACGCCTCGGCGCCTACATTGGATGTCATGATTAAGACTGTATTACGGAAATCAACAGTACGGCCTTTAGAGTCTGTTAAACGCCCATCTTCTAGAACTTGAAGGAGGATATTGAAAACATCCGGATGAGCTTTCTCAATCTCATCTAATAAAATGACTGAATAAGGCTTTCTTCTTACTTTTTCAGTTAATTGTCCACCTTCTTCATAACCTACATAGCCTGGAGGAGAACCAACTAATCTTGAAGTGGAATGTTTTTCCATGTACTCTGACATATCTATGCGAATCATCGCATCTTCATCACCAAACATTGCTTCCGCTAATGCACGCGCAAGTTCAGTTTTCCCAACACCTGTTGGTCCAAGAAAAACGAATGAACCAATCGGACGCTTTGGATCTTTTAGTCCAGCACGCGCACGTCTTACTGCTTTTGAAACAGCTATTACTGCCTCTTCTTGGCCAATCACGCGAGAATGAATAATTTCTTCTAATTTCAACAGTTTATCTGTCTCCGTTTGAGCCAATTTAGAAACAGGTATTCCAGTCCAGTTTGCAACAACTGTGGCTATATCCTCAACTGTAACTTCACTATTTTCTTGGCCCTGCTTTTCTTTCCATGTCTTCTTCGTTTCTTCTAATTGCTCTCGAAGTCGTTGTTCTGAATCTCGTAAAGAAGCTGCTTTTTCAAATTCTTGACTTTGGACTGCCGCATCCTTTTCCTTACGAACTACTTCAAGCTTAACCTCAAGCTCTTTCAAATTTGGCGGAGTGGTGTATGAACGCAAACGTACCTTTGATCCCGCTTCATCAATTAAGTCAATGGCTTTATCAGGTAGAAAACGATCTGGAATATAACGATCTGACAAAGAAACTGCAGCTTCAATTGCCTCATCAGTAATCGATACACGGTGATGTGCTTCATAGCGATCTCTAAGACCTTTTAATATTAGTATTGACTCGTCAGCTGTTGGCTCATCAACCCTAATTGGTTGAAACCGACGCTCGAGCGCAGCATCTTTTTCAATATATTTACGGTATTCATCTAACGTAGTTGCACCAATACATTGCAATTCTCCACGTGCTAATGACGGTTTTAATATATTTGAAGCATCAATTGCACCTTCAGCTCCACCTGCACCAATAAGAGTATGCAACTCATCAATAAATAAAATAATATTTCCAGCCTGGCGTATTTCATCCATGACCTTTTTTAAACGATCCTCGAATTCACCGCGATACTTTGTTCCAGCAACAACAGTTCCCATATCAAGCGTCATTACCCGTTTATCTCGAAGAATCTCAGGTACTTCATTGTTAACAATCTGCTGTGCAAGTCCTTCGGCAATTGCTGTTTTCCCAACACCTGGTTCACCGATTAAGACTGGGTTGTTTTTTGTACGTCTGCTAAGCACTTCAATAACCCTTTGGATTTCTTTACTACGACCAATAACAGGGTCAAGACTTCCTTCTCGGGCAATAGCAGTTAGATCACGGGCAAGGCTATCCAATGTCGGAGTGTTCGCGTTTGCTGTAGCTCCCCCTTGATGGCCGCCTGATTCATTGCTTCCTAATAATTGTAATACTTGCTGACGGGCTTTATTAAGACTTACTCCCAAATTATTAAGAACTCGTGCGGCAACCCCTTCACCTTCACGAATTAAACCTAATAAAATATGTTCTGTTCCAACATATGAATGACCTAATTTGCGGGCCTCATCCATTGATAGCTCTATCACCTTTTTAGCTCGAGGAGTATAATGGATCGTTTGGGATGCTTCCTGACCACGTCCGATTAGATTTTCAACTTCCTTTTGAATCTTTTCTGAACCTAGGCCGAGTGCATATAGCGCTTTAGCCGCTATTCCTTCTCCTTCTCTAACAAGTCCTAATAAAATATGCTCTGTTCCTATATTATTATGACTTAACCTAATTGCTTCCTCTTGGGCAAGTGCCAACACCTTTTGTGCTCTTTCTGTAAAGCGACCAAACATCATACCTCTTCCTCCTAACTGGTCAGTGTATCTAATTTGAATCTTTCTCTTATTAATGCAGCACGGCGGATATCTCTTTCATTTGGTCTAAGCGGTCCTCCGGCATACTGCTGTAAAAAACCAGGTTGAGTTAATATCATTAATTCATTTAAAATAGTTTTTGATATGTTTTTAATAAATCCCATATCTATACCAAGTCGAACATCAGACAGGCAGCGTGCTGCCTCTTTTGTCTCTAAAATCCGACTATATTCAAGCACTCCCAGGGACCTAAATACCCTATCTTCTAATTCTATGTTTAAAGTTTTCGCTAATGCTTGGCGAGCAGATCTTTCCTGGGAAATCAACTGATGAACCACACTTTTTAAATCCTCAACAATATCAACTTCTGACCTACCTAGCGTAATTTGATTAGATATTTGAAAAATATTACCTAACGCTTCGCTGCCTTCACCATAAATTCCTCTAACCACCAAGCCTAATTGATTAATAGCGGGAATAATTCTATTTATTTGCTGCGTTAAAATCAAGCCAGGCAAATGCATCATCACAGAAGCTCTTAATCCTGTTCCAACATTTGTAGGACAACTAGTTAAATAGCCGTATTGTTCATCAAAGGCATACGTCACATTTTCTTCGACCCAGTCATCTATCTCACCAGCCATTGAAAGTGCCTCAGATAATTGAAAGCCCGGGAATATGCATTGAATTCTAATATGATCTTCCTCATTTATCATAATGCTTACCTCTTCATTTTCAGAAAATAAGCAAGCACCATGTGATGCATCCTCTGCTAGATGTGGACTGATTAAATGTTTTTCTACAAGTACACGTTTTTGTAGTGGTTGAAGCTCATCCATTTTTAGTAATTCGTAATCACCAAGCTCTTTTAAAGGATTTTGCGAAATCATATCTTCAACGGAGGAGATAACCTTTTTTG
The DNA here is from genome assembly GCA_963524115.1 of uncultured Bacillus sp. Taxonomy (GTDB): domain Bacteria; phylum Bacillota; class Bacilli; order Bacillales; family Cytobacillaceae; genus Bacillus_BU. The sequence goes on along the minus strand of CAURFY010000081.1, from coordinate 1,419 downwards.
CTTCATCATTATTAAATAAGGTTGGAAAAGTGAATTCCTTAAAATTTCGGGCCAGTCGAATTCGGGAACTCATAACAATATCCGAATCTGGGCCCTCAGCACTCATCCATGAGCTTACAGCCTGATTAATAAATCTTTCTAATGGCAAGCTATTCACCTCCCTCATGACTTTCACACATTTTGCTTTCTAACGATCTTATTTTGTCTCTCACTTCAGCTGCCTTTTCAAACTCCTCATTAGAGATGAGATCCTTTAAAGTCTGTTTTAAATCATCGACTGTTTTTCGAAGTTGGATCCCTCCACCAATTCTTTTTGGTATCTTACCACGGTGATCAGTATTTCCACTATGAACCCTCTTTAATAAGGGTATGAGCTCATCTTTAAACGTTTCATAGCAATTTGCACAACCGAATCTCCCTACTTTTACAAATTGTTGGAAAGTCATCGAGCAATTTTTACACTGTAATATTTCTTGGGGTTTAAAAGCATCCTGTGGTGATGGAGTATACTTGGGTTCTATATTTAATAATCCTGCAAGTAAATTATTGATTGAAAACCCATGTGCTCCTTTTAATAAAAACATTTCACCCTTTTCTTGAGCACAAACTTCACATAAATGAAATTCATTCTTTTCACCGTTAATGATTTTTGTAAAGTGGAGTGTTGCTGGCCTTTGATTACATTCTTGGCAAATCATTTTTTCATCTCTCCAGATCACATTATTTATATTTAAGTGTGGTTAACATTGCGATTAACATTCGTGCCCGTAATTCATCTCGATACGGGAGATCTATATAAAGAACTGAACGATCGATTACGCTTAACATGATTTTAGCTTCTCGGTTTGTGATGATCTCTTCTTTAACTAGACGATAAATAACATCTTCTGCACTGCTTTGAGAAACGTGGCTTTTTATTAGCGAAATCAAATGGTCAATTAAATGAACCAAATCATGTGTTTGCACTTTAATAATCCGAATATATCCGCCACCACCCCGCTTACTTTCGACTAAGTAGCCTCTCTCAACAGTAAATCGTGTATTTATGACATAGTTTATTTGGGAGGGCACACATTGGAATTTGTCAGCGATTTCGTTTCTTTTAATCTCAACAATTTCTTTTTCACTCAGCTCTAATACTGTCTTTAAATAATCTTCAATTATGTCCGAGATATTCCTCATCAAACCTCCCCCTATCTGACTTTGACTATATTTGACTTTGATTATACATGATTAATATATCTTTTTGCAATTAATTGAACCATTAATCTATTGTCTCCATTTTGACTTTTCTCAAACAGGCGTAAAGGTTGTTAGTAAGGTTTTTTTAAGCCTAATCTCCTGCCTTCCGGATATTTTTAGACAAAAAAAGAACAACCCATTTGAGTTGTTCTTCATTTGCCCGGCAACGTCCTACTC
>CAURFY010000080.1:0-8879 GCA_963524115.1 uncultured Bacillus sp. | reverse complement strand
GACCATCCTCAATCACATAGTCAAAGCCTTTTTCAGCAGCAATCCCTCTTATATCATGGGAAATTCTCATGCTGCAGAACTTCGGACCACACATCGAACAAAAATGTGCCGTTTTCGCACCTTCCGCGGGAAGAGTTTCATCATGGTATTCCATCGCTCTTTCAGGATCGAGAGAAAGATTAAATTGATCGCGCCAGCGAAATTCAAATCTAGCTTTAGAAAGAGCGTCATCTCGTAGTCTTGCACCCGGATGGCCTTTTGCTAAATCAGCAGCATGGGCAGCAATTTTATAGGTAATTACACCAACTCTTACATCCTCTTTATTTGGTAGACCAAGATGTTCTTTAGGTGTCACATAGCAAAGCATCGCTGTGCCAAACCAACCAATCATCGCCGCACCAATGGCTGAAGTAATATGATCGTAGCCTGGGGCAATATCAGTTGTTAGCGGACCAAGTGTATAAAATGGAGCCTCACCGCAAATTTCCATTTGTTTGTCGACATTCTCTTTGATTAAATGCATAGGAACATGCCCAGGTCCTTCGATCATCACCTGAACATCATGCTTCCAAGCTAGTTTAGTCAGTTCACATAATGTTTCCAATTAAGCAAATTGCTCTTCATCATTGGCATCGGCAATGGAACCTGGACGCAATCCGTCACCTAACGAGAATCCAACATCATAAACTTTCATGATTTCACAAATGTCCTCGAAATGCGTATACAGGAAGTTCTCCTTATGGTGAGCAAGACACCACTGGGCCATAATCGAGCCGCCTCGAGATACAATCCCGGTTACACGTTTTACTGTTAACGGAATGTATCGTAAAAGAACCCCCGCATGGATCGTAAAGTAGTCCACGCCTTGTTCAGCTTGTTCAATTAACGTATCGCGAAACACTTCCCAAGTCAAATTCTCAGCGATGCCATTTACCTTTTCAAGTGCCTGATAAATCGGAACCGTTCCAACTGGTACTGGAGAATTTCGAATAATCCATTCTCGGGTCGTGTGAATGTTTTTGCCCGTGGAGAGATCCATCATCGTATCTGCTCCCCAGCGAGTCGCCCATCTCATTTTTTCCACCTCATCTTCAATCGAAGAAGTAACAGCAGAGTTTCCGATATTAGCGTTTATTTTCACATGAAAATTTCGGCCAATAATCATCGGCTCGCTTTCCGGATGATTTATATTTGCGGGGATTATCGCGCGCCCTTGAGCAACTTCATCGCGAACAAATTCAGGCTTTAAATTTTCCCTTATCGCAATATACTCCATTTCAGGTGTAACAATGCCTCGTCGTGCATAATGTAATTGCGTGACATTACTCCCTGTTTTTGCCCGCAACGGTTTTCTTTTTAAGCCAGGAAAAACTTCACTATTTCCTAGAGATTCTTCACTTTTATAGCCATTATCCTCTGGTTTTATAACACGGCCAACATACTCTTCAACATCTCCACGTTCAACAACCCAGCTTCGACGTAACGGTCTCAGTCCCTTCAGAATATCGGCTAAATAATCGGAGTCGGTGTAAGGACCACTTGTATCATACACTCGAACGGGTTGGTTCACCTCTTCCCCAATTGTTCCCGTTGTCGGACTAAGCCAAATTTCACGCATTGGAACTTGAATATCTGGTCTAGTCCCCTCTACATACACTTTTTTACTTCCTGAAAAACTAGACAAGATTGACAAATTCATCTCACTTACTGATTTGTTCTCCATCCTCACATTCTCCCCTTTTTTGAAAATATTAAGGACAAAATCTAATTCATTTTCAGCATGAAAAAGCCGGCGTCTTTATAAGACCCGGCGATGTTAGTATAAATTCAGAAATGACATTTTGCCATGACAAATTTACGTTTTGCTAACTTCCCCACGCTGGTATGAACCAGATCAGGTCCTGAGGGTTAAGAAACTTAGTCGTGTTTCTCTCTCAGCCCAACTTAATGGACACCCCTAGTCTAAACTTTGGAAATTTTGTTCAAAACTTACTATAAACCACTATCTAAAGCTTGTAAACATATTTTTTCCAATTTTTTCACGAACAAGTTTAGTAATACATCCTCTAATCACGGTTTCTTTTTCTCTCGTTTCCATGAGATAATCGACAAGGGTATAGTGAGAAAGATAAAAAACAGCGGGAGTACCCATGGATATTCGATCACTACTTGTGACTCCCATGGCCATATAAATTTCCCCATCTGTTCCACCTCACCTTATCAATTATTTTGCACCTGATTATTCTGCCAGTTTGCCCATTTCTTCCTAATCACTGTAATCATTAATAAAACAGATGGTAAAAAGATTAACATCGGTACCCATAACCTAAACGGAAAAACTTTCGTTGCTACATAAAAATGTTCACTAATGTTATCCGACATTGTAATCCCCATAAAATAAGTAATCATCCCAATAGGTAAGATTAATTTCCTACTATCTTGGATATTCAACAACAATTGAATCGAGCGGACTACTGCAAAAAAATAAATCGAAACCTTTACGTAGGCTGTGATGATCATTGTTAAGGCCACAACCGCATCTAAATTTTCAAGAAAATCCGCCATTGTAATTTGTTTAACTAATAAATAAACAGGATATACCGTACGTTCGGTTATATCTTCACCTAAAACAGCAATCTCCATCAAACTTAGCAATTCAATGATTGCCCCGGAAAAAAGAGTCGCAAAAATTGTTGTCTTCATGATTTTTTCAGATTTGGTCACCAACGGCCAAATCATCGCTAAGGTTAAAGTTTCTCCAAATGTTTGAGTGACACCCGTTGGCCACACCGTAGTTAGAACCTTTCCCCAACCTTTGCCTAAAACAGGAAGTAAATATTTATAATTCACTATTCCTGAACCAAATAGCATAAGCATCTGTAACATTAATAATATAAAAAGGATTGGCAAGGTATACTCTGTAAACCTTGCCAACACTTCAACTCCTGAGAATACACAATAGATAATGACAATTAATATAGTAATTACCACAACCCATGGGGGTGTGTCAGGTAGCATCGTGGTGGGTATGAGGCCCTTTAAATCAGAAAAAATCCGTCCGATGCTATACATAAAGAGGAGGGGATACAACCAGGCTATCGGCATACCAATCCACTTTCCGAGTTGTGCAGGAAACCATTCAACAAGTGTTAAGCCGGGGTTCATTTTCATTAAGGTACTGTAGATAAGGATCAAAACTATTCCTAAAGCCGTTGAAATTAGGATTGCAAGCCAGGAATCTCTACCTGCAGTTGAAGCGAAACCAAAAATAACTGTAGTACCAAGCTGCAAAAAAACAGTAATTGTAAACAGTTGAAAAATGGAGATTCGCTCCATGGAAACACCTCTTTATACATATTTCATGATGATTATTTATATAAATCTATAAACCGGACATTATTTGTCTATATCTTGAACTGTCATCGACTTTGTACTGAATCCAGTTCCGTTTATAGTTATAGTGGGGGTTATTTCTACTTCAAGTTTCTGAAAGGTTTTTGGCCAGTTTTTTTTATATGACTCCTTCCATTTTTTCGGATTTGCTCGGTATATTGCCTGACCAAACCCAAATATGTCTGATTGATAATCCGTTTGTACTTTAGCAATCGTTAACTGAATTCTGGTCTTAACAGCCTCTTCAAAAATAGGACTTAAACTTCTCAACACTCTTGGATCACTCAAATCTAGTCTGGACGAGTTCTCTGAAATGGCGATATCTCCATCGACTTTCAACTTGATTTTTACCAATCCATTTTTGAATATAGGTTTTATACTGGTCGATACTTTTAGAATTTTCGCCCCAATTTTCCCTCCACCCTTTTCAACTGGAACCATCACGGTCATTACTCCCGATTTCAATTCATTTCGAATCCACTTAACACCCCTAGCTTCTTTATCATTTAGCCAACCAACCAAATGCCCGCCTCGAAAAACAGCCGCCCCGTTTATAGCCGGTGTTTTCTTGGAACTTCCAACCCCTTGAGGCTCCTCTAATGATAAGCTTGAAATTTGAGCAGCCACAGGTTCTTCCCCATCTGTCAACATACTCTTAATAAAGTCCCTTACCCGAACTCGTAACCCCACTTCTGTCTTTTCTTGTTCCCGTATCTCCTCAGCCATAATCGATTCTAACCGGGGATTCAATTTTAAAATATCGATTGCTTTCCCCTTTGTGAATAAAATAAAACTACGCAAGTGAGCTTCACGGGATCTTGAAAAAAAGTCAAGTACAGGTGAAACATCGTCTCTTGCTAAATCTTCACCAATAATGATGACGCGACTGTGTGCAAAAAATACTTCGCGAGGAAGTTTTTCCTGAATGATTCGGTAAACTCCCATAATCGATTCCCCTTTTGCTGAAATCAAGAGAGTGGATTTTTTTCCACTGGAACCTTGGCTAGATCCAGTAGCTCCTAATGCTTTTGGGTTAGCAATCTGCAAGGAGAGCTGAATATTTTCATCATCCACTTTATCGATTGCCAATCCAACTACAATGGCCAAATCATTTATCTCGGTTCTGCTCCAACATCCAGTTAGCAGGGGAATTATGAACACGATGAGAAAAGCATATTTACCTTTCATTGTGTTTCTCCTCCTCTAAAATGAGCGTGGTTACTCGTTTCGCCGCTGTGGTCCTGGCATTAATGACTTTTTCATCCGATTAGTTTTTTTATTGACTCCTTGGCCAGGCCGATTCACCATCGCCCACCATGGAGCACGAATGACAACATCCTTTAAACCGTCTATATCCAGCGGTGCAACAGGTGAAAAATAAGGTACACCAAATGAACGAAGTCGACTAATATGAATTTGAAGGAAGATTGCCCCCAATAATATCCCATAAAACCCCAATGTCCCGGCAAGGATCATCATCGGAAACCGAAGGAAGCGAATCGCATTTGCCAGACTATAGTCTGGAATGACAAATGCTGCAATACCTGTTAAAGCCACAATAATCACCATTGGACTCGAAACAATACCCGCGTCTACTGCAGCCTGACCGATTACAAGCGCCCCAACAATACTTACTGCCTGGCCAGTTGGTCTTGGCATTCGAAGACCAGCTTCCCGTAATCCTTCAAATGAAATTTCCATAATTAAGGCTTCAACAAGTGCTGGAAAAGGGACAGGCTCGCGAGATGCAGCCACGCTTAATAACAAGTTTGTTGGAATCATTTCCTGATGGAACGTCGTTAAAGCAATATAAAGCGAGGGCAGTAGCAAAGATATCAATAAAAAAAGGAACCGAATCCAACGAGTAAATGTTCCAATAGGATAACGTAGATAATAATCCTCGGTTGTCTGCAGAAATTGAAAAAAAGTCTGCGGTGCTATCAGACAAAAAGGTGTGTTATCGACCAATATTCCAACCTGACCCTCGAGGATTCCTCCGACAACTCGATCGGGTCGTTCTGTATTTGCGACCTGTGGAAAAATAGAAAATGGATTGTCATTGATTAACTCCTCAATGTACCCACTTTCGAGAATGGCATCAATGTCAATACGACTCAATCTTTCCCTAACTTCCTGGAGTAATGAATCTTCTGCAATCCCTTCGATATAGGTCATCACGATATTCGTCTGCGATAATCTCCCAATAGTTAACGATTCCATTTTCAAGTTAGCCGTCTTAATTCTTCTTCTAATTAAACTCGTGTTCGTTCGTAGGTCTTCTGTAAATCCTTCCCTTGGTCCCCGAACAACTAGCTCCGTTTGCGGCTCATCTACCGCACGCTTTTCCCATTTTTTTAATCCAATAAAAAGCGCTTGTTCCATTCCATCGATTAACAAGGCCGTGTCCCCGGACAAAATATGAGTAACAATATCCGGAATCTGATGACCATACTTAATTTCTGCTGTAGTAATGATTTGTTCTAAAAAAAGTTGCTTTAATTGTTCAATTCTCGGAAGATTTAGTTGACCTCTTCCCCATTTCAATAATGGCTTTAACACGTCTGAATCGATTAGATCGGTATTGACCAGTCCGTCCAAAAAAATTAGGATGCCTGTTTTATTTCCCATTTGAAACTCACGATAGATGATATCCGATGAACGCTCAAAAATTGTCTTTAATTGCTGAACATCCTTTGTTAAATTCCCAGTGAGTAATTTGGTTTTTAAGGAATCTTGTTCTTTTTTTGTTGAAATATGATTTTGCTTAGAGCGTTTTTTGTTTTGGAAAAGTTTTTTTATCATTTTAATTATCCCCATCACGCCCCTGTTTCTTTGGAGAACCATTTTATCCCTAGTCATTATGTGTAATAAATTTCCAATTATACATTAGTTGCACTTTGCTTTTTTTGTATGAATGCCTTGAAAAATACCAAAAACCCCTTCACTATGTGAAAGAGCTCATTAATATAATCTCCCCATTAACTTTGTGAAAAATAAAAAAACCGATTGGGGATGTTTCCATCAACCAATCGGTTTTTTGCCTATATTATGCGTTTTTGACTAATTTCATTTGAACTTGTTGCTTTAAAATTCCGAATGGTTTTCCAACTGGAACTACAACGCGGCCTAAGTGAGCATTTAAAACAGAAGCACCTGCACCATATAAACCAAGGATAGAGATAGCCATTTCAGCAACAGCAGCAACCAAGTGAGAAGTTTCTGGTGCGATTCCAAATGTAGTTAAGATTAATCCTACAAATAATACGTCTATTAAAACAAAAATCGAGAATAATACTTTGTGAGTTTCTAAGGCACCAACTGTCATGAACAGACTGAAAACTAAGTATCCAATAAAGGCAACACCCAATTGCTTAGGATCAACTGTTGAAGCAAGTGTTTTACCGAAAACGCCTAATTGAATTAACCAAGAAGTACCTACACCGATCCAAAATAAGCCATATGCTCCAAATGCAGTTTGCCCAAAAACATTGTTATTTTTTGCATCTTGAACACAAGCAAATAATTGCGCGAAGCCACCAAGAAAAATCGCCCACGGTAAAATAAATGAAAGACCTTCTGTTAAGCCTAATTTTTGAGTTGAAGCAACGAGTGTTACCATGGCAAGACCAAACATTCCTAATGCGGATGGATCTGCTACCTGAATTTTAACGTTCGTATTGTTTTCCATATTTTTCCTCCTAATTATTAACATACTTAGATAAAATACTAGAGAATTAGAACAGTGCCAAATTTTGTTTTTAGTTTAATTAACTTTTATAAATTATGTATTTTACTAGACTCGCCATTCCCTTTTATTGGTCAATGGCAGGACACAGATGAGTATGCCAATCATTCTATCTACTAAAATATCCAAAACTATTACTTCGATCCTCCTTCCTGATTTTACAAAAGAAAGCGTTTACGGTTAGTTGTTTCAAAATCAAAATGTTCATTTTTACATTATGAAACCGCTATTATTTTTGCAATTCTATTAATTTAGAATTTTTGGATATTTCAATAAAATTATATCTCGTTGGTGAAATAAGTCAATACCCTTTTTCGTATTTTTCTTTTTCATCCGTAAATTAACAGCTTTATCCCCGAATTTTCTATTTAAAACAAAAAAGGCCATGTACCAGCCTACGTTAGTAGGTTTGAACATGGCCTTTCATGTAAAAATTAATATTTTAGGATTTAAATAAATTTGGTTGGTAGAAAAAGTTTGGCTTTAACATGTCATTCTTATATGGTTTATGGAATATATGAGTGGTAGCGGGGGAAACTGGTGGAACTAGCCATACCCAGTTACCTGTCACCTGTCTTCCACAGGCTTCCTCTTTCTCTTCAAACATTTTAAACTGTTGCGCGGCAGTATGATGATCGACCATACTTACTCCATCTTCTTTGTAAGAGAATAATATAGCTTGGTTCAGTTCAAGAATCGCTCTGTCCTGCCAAAGTGAAGTGTTGCTATCAGTATCCAATCCCATCATTGAGGCAATTTTCGGAAGTAAATGATAACGACTCTCGTCTGCAAAATTCCTTGCACCAATTTCAGTTTCCATATACCAACCATTAAAAGGAGCAGCTGTCTAATGGATTCCTCCAATCTCCAAGCGCAATTGGGCAACCATTGGAACTCCATACCACTTTAAATTTAAATCTTTAAACCATTCATATTCCGGATGACGTAGGGGAACTTCGAGCACTTTCTCTTGCGGAATAGTAAACATTTTTGGCTTATTTTCCTTTACTTGAATGACCATTGGTAGTACATCAAAGTGGGTTCCTTGCCCTTCCCACCCTAACTCTTGGCACATTTTCGTAAACTCAAAGGAGTGAGGGTCTCCTACCACACCGTTTTCTGTCTCATAACCGGCGTACCGGATGATTTGATGATTCCAAAGTCTTACTTGCACTTCATCCTGAATTTTTGGTTTAAAAATCGTAATAGTAGGTCTTATTTTTCCACCATTTGTCGCGTAATCAATATGTTGCAATAAAGCATCGCTGATTTCTTCCTCTGTGTTTAGATGCCGTTGATCAATGATATGTAGACTTTCCCAAAACAGCCTGCCAATACATCTATTGCTATTTCTCCAAGCCATCCTCGATCCATGCTGAAGTTCTTCATATGTATGATCATAGTGACCCTCATCCTGAATTTGTTGCTCCACCTCTTCAATTCGAACCTTTATTGCTTCAACTGATTTTCCTAACTCACTATAGCATTTTGTGATAAAGTCTTTTGCCTGAATTAATAGTTCATTGTTCATGCTCACATATTCCCCTCTTGTATCATTCTCTCAATTTTCATTCTATTACTATCACAATTATTGTACAAATTTCGAGTCTAAAAGACAGGTAAAAACAGCACCTAAGCCCCTAGGTGCTGTCTAGTTCGTAACTAATATTGGAATCGGTAAGATTTCTGCTAAAGTAGTTTTTCAAAACACTTGAAAGTTGCTGATCGAAATGGGTAACGG
>CAURFY010000079.1:0-8883 GCA_963524115.1 uncultured Bacillus sp. | reverse complement strand
CCTTATGGATATGGTTACCCGGGAAGAATGTACCCACAAATGCAAGGGCAAACTCCTGGTTTCCCACAATATCAAGGAGAGTCCGCCGAAATGATGCCATACCAACAGACACAAGGGTTACCACCCCAATACACAACGCCACCCTCTTTTGCAGGAAAGGCTGATTGCGGTTGTGGTGGGCCCAAAACGCATGCTGGAGGAGGCCTTCCGTATCAAGGGGTAAATCCATATCAGCAAGGGTTCACTCCTGCTCAACCAGGAACCTCATTTTATCCGCAAGGAGGAGTACCATACCAGCAGGGGAATATTCCTATTGAAACAGGAGGAACTCCATATCCTCAATGGTCACCGGCATTTGAGCAGGGTGGTGTCCCAATCCAGCAAGGGATGATGCCACAGGGCTATCCATTACCTCAAAGCCAAATCTATTCACCATCATATAGTCAACAAGGTCTTTATATGAGTCCTTATGTAACTGACCAAATGGGTGGTGAAGGACCAACTTCGATGCCTAGACAAAGCGATGAAAGCAGTGATTATGAAGCATAAAAGTGGAGGAGACGATTTGATTACCAATCGTCTCCTCAACATTTTAAAAAAGACCGTTCCTTTTAAAGTCAAGGAAATAAAACAGATACGAAAACATGTCTATTTTGTTAAAACTGATTATAAACCGTTTATTTTAAAGGGATATACTTCCTTACAACGATTATATCTTCAAGAAGCTTTTACTGAGTCTATAAAAGCTGAGGGCTTTCGCCATTCCTATTCTTATTACAGAATCTTAGAAACGCCCATCTATTTTAATCACAAATATTATGGTTGGATTGAATATATCGAGCCCCATCGCTACCGTTTTTCGTATCAATCAGCAAGTGAACGGACAGAGGGCTTACATTTGCTGCACAGCTTTCACCGAACGACCAAGAACTTGGCTAAATCATATGAGACCATGTTACCTCGCATTAATCTATATGATAAATGGTGTGAACGAAGTAGTCGTTTCCAAAAAGGCATCCCCATTTTACGGCGCTATTTAAAAAATCAAATGATAAACGAGTTGATGGAATGGTCAACTCTTTCTTTAGATGGATTAAAAAATGAAAATCTTAACTTTGGAAATAATGAATCGCAACCAGTCATCCTTCATGGCGATGTTGCCCACCATAATTATTTAAGGTCAAAATCGGGAAGCTTATTCTTAATTGATTTTGATTTGATTTCGATTGGAAATGAAGGTTCGGACTTGCTCCAGTATGCGAACAGGATTTTTCCATTTATCAATTGGTCCATGCATGAATTGTCAAAATATGAACACATTAATAAATATTTAAATAACCGGGCCTTCTTATTGGCGTTAATGTACCCCACAGATATCTTTCGCGAATGGACTAGAATCATTAAGGATAAGTCCTACCAATCGCCGGAAAAATTACTTCCTGTTATGGAACTAACGGTTGATCAATTTCATTTAAGAAGACAATTGATAAAAGACCTAAAAAATGTGGTAAAATAACTTGGAAATATTGTACTCGAAAGGAAGTATTAACAGATGGAGCAAGTCATTGAAAAATTGGTGCAATGGTTACAGCAGAAGGTGAAAGAGTCTGGTACAAATGGAGCAATCGTTGGGGTAAGTGGTGGAATTGATTCAGCCGTTGTAACCCATTTAATAAAGAGAGCCTTTCCTAATGATTCCCTTGGATTAATCATGCCAACTAAAAGTAATCCAAAAGATAGGGAAGATGCATTAAAAGTGATTGAAAGCTGTGGTATTAAGCATTTTACTATTGAATTAACAGAAACCCATCATACATTATTTTCGGAGATTGAATCTCAATTAAAAGAAACTGAAGACTGGGATGAAGAAAAGTCAAAATTAGGCGATGCAAACACGAGAGCTCGTCTACGAATGACCACTTTATATGCAGTAGCTAACAATTTTGGATATTTAGTCGTCGGGACAGATAACGCCGCAGAATGGCACACAGGATATTTTACAAAATTCGGTGATGGTGGCGTAGACTTAGTACCCTTAGTTCATTTTACAAAAGGTGAAGTACGTGAGCTTGCCAAGGCTCTTGGAGTACCTGAAGAAATTATTCACAAGGCGCCAAGTGCAGGTCTTTGGGAAGGTCAAACAGACGAAAATGAAATGGGAACAACTTATAATATGATTGATCGTTATTTAAAAGGGGAAGAAATTCCTGAAAAGGATCAAAAAATTATTGATCGTTTGCACGCGATTTCAGAGCATAAGCGTAATCTTGCTGCCGCACCACCTAAGTTTTAATTTGGACTTATCTTACAGAATGAAAAAACCCCCTCGCACACAAGCTAAAAATGAGCCAAAAGCTCAATAGCTGTGAGGGGGTTTTTCGCTTGAATAAAAAATCATTTCTTTTACCGATTGCTGGCTTAATTTCAATCGCACTAGTTGGCTGTAGCAATAATGGCGAGTCGGCGGGGCAGGCTGATCATGTGCAAAAAACACAGCCTCTCGGTTATTATTCAAATGAAAAGCATCACAATGGCAATGCACGAATTCTTGATGATAATGATGGTCCGGTTACGGAAATAATGGACCATACCTTTGGTTCCGAGGGGAAATATGAGCGAAACCGGGAAAGTCGAATTCTTCAAGTGAGAGATGGGTTTGGTAACCCTGAAAATCCAACTAAACCGTTAGCGACAAACGATCGAAATTTTTTTCAAAAAGACAATCGTTATCCTACTAGCGATGTTAACTATCATGGACATCTAGATGGAACTCAAAATAAGGTTCGGAGCGTTAATGATACAGTTTACGAAGTGAACTTGGCTAATACGCTTGATGGTTTGGCTGGAAAAATTCCTAATGTTCAGGATGTCCATTCGGTTGTATATAAAAATAAAGTGTTGGTGGCTGTTGATTTAGCCGATGTTAGTAAGGAAGTACAAACTAGACAAAAAGTGCTTCAGACTGTTCAGCCATATGTAAAAGGTCGTTCCGTAAAGGTCGTTGCAGATGAGGGTACATTTAACCGAATTCGCGATATTGATACCAATATTCGCGGCGGAGGGCTTCGAGATGGGATTGATATGAATATCAGGGACATTTTTGATTCGGTTAATCATCGGGCGAAGTAATTGTTGAGGGCTGTCGTGGTAAAGCGGCAGCCTCATTTCATTTTTTTTAGAGTTTTGGATATTACTCTTTTAGAAAAAACTTTACAATAGGATAATTTCCAAAAAATTGGTCATTATAAAATTGTCATGGATCGAAGTTTTCCGTTTTCCTATTTTTAAATGAGGTGGTCATTAAATGAATGCCAGAATGTCCGTACTAAGTGCAGTTGCAACCAGTTTCCTGCTAATTTTCTTTGGTGAGTCAATTGGGTGCGCAGAGGGGAAGGCGGTATCTAGACATGAGGCAGAGATTCAGAGCGTAAAGGTTATTTTACAAAGAGTTTATTTAGATGGTGATTTAAGTGAAGAAGTCGTATTGGAAACTATTTTAACAAGACAGGAAATTCAAGAGAAATACGAGCAATGGCAATTAATTGAACAGCAAGGAAATATATTGATATACCGAAATCAAGTCGATGATATTTCCCCGTTACTTAAAGCAAATGGATACTTTGGGATTACCAAAGAAGGGACTCTCACCATTTTTAATGGGAGACCTAAACATTCAAAAATCATCCACTCATTTTTCCAGATTGATGTGGGTAAGCTTGAAAGTAGAAAAAAACAGCAATTAAAAAGAGGAATTCCTGTTAAATCCAAAGATCGCTATCAGCAAGTATTAGAGACATTTAAGCCGTATTCTAAATTTGAATAGAGAAATAAAAAGGACCGGTTTTCAATTAACCGGTCCTTACTAATTATTTTTGAACGTCTGTTACAATGTATTGATTATCTTTAAGTTCAACTGTATAAGTGACATTATCTTTTGTTTTAACTGTAGCTTTATTTGCATCGCCTTCAATCGTCACATCCTCTTTTGTTGTATCTAAGATTGGTTTTGCGAAGAAAGGATCAGCTTTAACGATTGTTTGACCTTCAGCTGTTTTTTGATCTGTTACGTAGTAAGTATAAATTTCTTTGGAAACATCTGCACTGTAATATTTTGATAAAAATGCTACTGCAGTCGTTTCATCAGCAAATGTGGATGTAAGTACTGGTGTTGTTTCATCTGCAGCTGTTTCCTTTGCAAAAACCTCGTTTACTTTTCCTTCAGCAATACGAACAGCATTATACATTTTGGATTTTACTTGATCGGTTAATTCGGAAGTTTTCTCTGTTGCCTTTTTCTCTGTAGTTTTGGAAGTATCATCTTTGGTAGATGAGCAACCGGCTACAGCAAAGATTAACGTGAAGATAGTTAAGAATGCTAATAATCTTTTCATATGTATTGGCCTCCAGTGAGAATTGGAATAATTTTACGACTTTATTATTATAGAATAGAAATTTAATCAGTTGCAACATTTTTATTCATTCCTGCAAAAATGTTATGATACAATGAAAGTTAATGCAATAGCTAGACAATAGAGGAGATGCAGCACTTGTTTGAATACATTAAGGGAACCATTGACTTTGTGGGTCCTGAGTACATTGTCATTGAGAACCAAGGAATTGGTTATCAGGTGATGACTCCGAATCCATTTATTTTCTCAAAACAACTAGGGACTGAGGTCCGTATTTATACCTATCATTATGTTCGTGAGGATATCATGGCATTATATGGTTTCTGTGCACGCGAAGAAAAAACTCTTTTTACGAAACTATTAAATGTCTCGGGGATTGGCCCAAAAGGAGCATTAGCCATTTTAGCATCCGGGAACCCGGAACAGGTGATTTATGCAATTGAAAGTGAGGATGAAGCTTTCCTCATAAAATTCCCTGGTGTTGGCAAAAAAACGGCAAGACAAATGATTTTAGATTTGAAAGGGAAATTACAATCAGTTGTTCCTGAAATATTTCCAGACCTTTTCACTGAAGAAAACAATCGCTTTGATAACCATTCCTTAGCAGATTGGGAAGAAGCCTCATTAGCGCTCAAAGCACTTGGCTATTCTGAAAAAGAAATAAGAAAAATTTCCCCAGAACTTCAAAAAGAAAAGCTTTCGACAGACCAATATATAAAAAAGGCGCTACAAAAGCTATTAAGATAGTCATTGTTGCACCTTATTTTCGCGTGGAACTCAAAAAAGCGCACATATAGAATGAATAGGATAAAACGGAGGTGAATGAATCATGGAGGAACGACTTATTTCTGGTGAAGCGGACTACCAAGACGAATCATATGAGCAAAGCTTACGTCCCCAAACCTTAATCCAATATATTGGACAAGATAAAATAAAGGATAACCTTGAAATATTTATTAAGGCAGCTAAGCTTCGGCAGGAGACACTTGATCATGTTCTATTATATGGCCCTCCCGGACTGGGGAAGACGACGCTGGCTACAATTATTGCCAATGAAATGGGCGTAAATATTCGCACGACTTCAGGGCCGGCGATTGAAAGACCTGGTGATCTAGCGGCAATCTTAACGTCTCTTGAGCCAGGTGATGTTTTGTTTATAGATGAAATCCATAGACTACAAAGATCAATCGAAGAGATTTTGTATCCAGCAATGGAGGATTTTTGTTTGGATATCGTGATTGGAAAGGGTCCAAGTGCCAGGTCAGTTCGGTTGGATTTGCCTCCGTTTACCTTGGTGGGGGCGACCACTCGTGCAGGTTCAATTTCCGCGCCTTTACGAGATCGTTTTGGGGTCCATGGTAGATTGGAGTTTTATAAGGTCGAGGATCTTGCCAACATTGTCACAAGAACGGCAGAAATTTTAGAAACAAGAATAGACCCGTTAGCTGCCTCAGAAATTGCCAAAAGATCGCGTGGGACACCAAGGATTGCCAATCGCTTACTTAGACGGGTCCGGGATTTCGCCCAAGTAGGGGGTAATGGTGAAGTGGATTTCCATTTGGCGAATGAATCGCTTGAACGATTGCAGGTTGACCGTTTAGGTCTTGATCATATTGACCATAAATTACTTAAAGGGATTATTGAAAGATTCCGTGGCGGACCAGTAGGGGTGGATACGATTGCCGCTTCAATTGGTGAAGAGTCGCAAACGATTGAAGATGTTTACGAACCCTATTTATTGCAGATTGGGTTTCTACAGCGAACGCCGAGAGGACGAGTGGTGACTGATCTAGTTTATCGCCATTTTAATATGGAGTCACCTGAAAAATAGAACATAAATATGAATGTAAGCGGTAAAGAAGGGTGAAGGATGAAAGTAGATTTGTTTGATTTTGATTTACCAGAAGAATTGATTGCACAAGTTCCACTAGTCAACCGTACTGACAGTAGACTTATGATTTTAAATAAGCAAACTGGAGAAATAAATCACGAAATTTTTAAAGATATAACTGACCATTTCCATGCCGGTGATTGTCTTGTATTAAATGATACAAAGGTCCTTCCAGCCCGCTTATTTGGTTCAAAAGAAGAAACTGGAGCAAATGTAGAGGTATTGCTGTTAAAGCAGGTCGAGGGTGACCGTTGGGAAACCCTAGTCAAACCAGCAAAACGGATAAAGGAAGGGACTAAAATTACCTTGGGAGACGGTCGCCTTACAGCTGTATGTGCAGGGACTTCTGATCATGGTGGACGAACCCTCGATTTTGGGTATGATGGTATTTTCTTTGAGGTGCTCGATACATTAGGAGAAATGCCGTTGCCTCCTTACATTAAGGAGCAATTAGAGGATCGGGATCGCTATCAAACTGTTTTTGCAAGGGAGCGAGGCTCAGCAGCAGCACCGACAGCAGGTCTTCATTTTACAGACAGCCTTCTTAATGAATTAAGGGACAAAGGGGTTCATATTGCGTTTATTACTTTGCATGTTGGACTTGGAACCTTCCGCCCTGTTAGTGTAGATGATATTAACGAACATGAGATGCATGCTGAGTTTTATCAAATGACTGAGGAAACAGCTCAATTATTAAACACGGTTAGAGCTCAAGGTGGCCGGATTATTTCTGTTGGTACAACCTCGACTCGGACGCTTGAAACCATTGCCATGGCACATGACGGGAAATTTGCTCAGTCAAGTGGCTGGACCAATATTTTCATTTATCCAGGTTATCAATTTAAAGCCATTGATGGGATGATTACCAACTTCCATTTACCAAAATCAACCTTAATTATGCTGATCAGCGCATTAGCAGGACGAGAAAATGTATTGCGAGCCTACGAAAATGCTGTTGCAGAAAAATACCGATTTTTCAGCTTCGGTGATGCAATGTTAATCGTTTAACTGAAAAAGGAGGACAGAACGAATTGTCTGCGATAACGTATGAATTAATTAAAACATGTAAACAAACAGGCGCACGACTTGGGCGTGTCCATACACCGCACGGTTCTTTTGAAACACCAGCATTTATGCCGGTAGGGACATTAGCTACTGTCAAAACCATGTCTCCCGAAGACATAAAGTCGATGGGGGCAGGAATTATTTTGAGCAACACTTACCATTTATGGCTCCGACCAGGAAATGAAATCGTCAAAGAAGCTGGCGGATTGCATAAATTTATGAACTGGGACAGGGCAATTTTAACGGATTCAGGAGGTTTTCAGGTTTTTAGTTTAAGTGATTTTCGCAAGATTGAAGAGGAAGGTGTTCACTTCCGAAATCATTTAAATGGTGATAAATTATTTTTATCACCTGAGAAAGCTATGGAAATTCAAAATGATCTTGGTTCTGATATTATGATGGCTTTTGATGAATGTCCACCGTTTCCAGCTACCTTTGAGTATATGAAGAAATCGGTTGAAAGAACGTCAAGATGGGCTGAGCGCTGCTTAACAGGTCATAAACGTCCTAACGATCAAGGTTTGTTCGGAATCGTCCAAGGTGGCGAATACGAAGAACTTCGAAAATTAAGTGCAAAGGACCTTGTTTCTTTAGATTTTCCTGGTTACGCAATCGGCGGACTGTCAGTGGGAGAACCGAAGGATGTCATGAATCGGGTACTCGAGTTCACAACTCCGTTATTGCCAACGAATAAACCAAGATATTTAATGGGGGTTGGATCTCCTGATTCATTAATTGACGGAGCTATTCGTGGGATTGATATGTTTGACTGTGTGTTGCCAACGAGGATTGCTCGTAATGGAACCTTGATGACGAGTTCAGGTAGATTAGTTGTTAAAAATGCAAAGTTTGCCCGTGATTTTGGACCGATTGATGAGGAATGTGATTGTTACACTTGTAAAAATTACAGCCGTGCTTATATTCGCCATCTCATTCGATGTGACGAAACATTCGGAATACGGTTAACAACTTACCATAACCTTTATTTTCTGTTAAAATTAATGGAGCAGGTCAGACAAGCTATTCGCGAAGACCGCTTAGGTGACTTTAAAGAAGAGTTTTTTGAAAAATACGGCTTCAATAAGCCTGATGCGAAAAACTTTTAACCTATAAAATACCTGAAAGGAGGGGAAAAGATGCAAGGAGGATTACTTGGAACAGTTGGTCCACTTATTCTAATGTTTGCTTTGTTTTACTTTTTATTGATTCGTCCTCAGCAAAAGAAACAAAAATCAGTAGCACAAATGCAAAACGAATTGAAAAAAGGGGACAAAATCGTTACGATTGGTGGTCTGCATGGTATTATTGATGCACTAGACGAAGGAACTTTTGTCATTAAATGTGGCGATGGAAGCCGTCTTACATATGATCGTAATGCAGTACGCGAAGTAACAGAAAAACTCGAAGATAAAACAATTAAATAAATAAAAAGGAAGCAGACAAATGTACTGCTTCCTTTTTATTTTGGCTCTGTTAAACTTGGTGGTTGATTTCTGTTCCAGTGCGCTTGTTTTCCGC
>CAURFY010000078.1:0-8971 GCA_963524115.1 uncultured Bacillus sp. | reverse complement strand
CCTCTGAGTAGGTATTTATTTTATTGACTAAATCAGGGTAGTCGATACCGCCGGCTAGTTTTGTTAGTTGGTCTAAGGAGATAGTTTTGTGGTTGAAGGATAAGAGTTTTTTTCTCATTGAAATGGGCTCCTTGGTGGGTGTTAGTATTTTTTCGCTATCATTTTTTTGGAATTATTATTTGGAAAAATAAATTCCTATTATATACATCGTAAGCTTTTGATTGATAATGAGTCAATGATAGGTAGTGAAATGTTGATCCAAAATAAATATTTCGTACATAAATATCATGTGCCAGGCACCCTCCAAATTTCTGGAGGGTGCCTGGCACTGGTAATTCGTGCTTATTTAACTAATGCCGCAAATTGATTTAAGGTAGTTGAGTAAGAAATTCGCACGCGCTGCATCTCCAAAAATTCATCTTCTTGTCCCTTTTCAATAAACTGCCCAGGTTTTATTGTTGTCGCAAAACGATAGTACTTTTTCGATTCTTGAACTACCGTACTATCGTATTTTCCGAATGGGTAGGCAATCGCGATAACTGGCTTGCCTGTAACTTGCTCAATGGTCTCTTTAGCCTTTCCTAGTTCTACTTCGAAGTTTGTTGACTTTGGAAGATCTGCATGAGACATCGTATGCGCTTGGGCTGAGAAGATACCTGAGTCCACCATTTCGCGGATTTCAGCCGAAGAAAGCATTCCTGGATCTGAGTCAATCGTTCCTGCAATCACATATTCTGTTGCCGTTGGCTTAAAGCGATCATCCTGTAAATTTTGAAGGATATGAAAAGCGTTCAGATTGTTTTTCATACCGTCATCAAAAGTAACAAATATCGGCTTGTTCACTTTATTGACTTCTTCCCATCTCTCAAAGGTGAGCAAGTTAAAGCCATTTCCCTTCAAATAAAGCATTTGCTTTCCAAAATTGGCTGGTGTTACAAATAGCTCTTTAAAGCCACTACCTCGGTAATCATAAATAGCATGATACATCAAGATAGGTACATGCTGCTGTAAAGTGACTGTGGTTTGTGCAATTAAACCCTCCTTGCCATCAGCTTTTACTTTGTATGCTTCGACTTGGTATTCGCCTCGTTGCGACATGAACTCTTTTGTGTCAAATCGAAACGAATAATTGGTTCCGATATCTGTAGAAGAAAATTCTTTCATGCTTTCCTTACCATCTGCAGTCCGCCAAATATGATATCTGATTTCTGGGGCATTGTCCCATATTTCAGTAGTTGAAATCGTTGTATATGTAGAATCATAGTTTATTGGAGTAGTTGAAATTACCCCTCTAGGTTGAAAATCGGCTTCTTTCTTAACTCCAGTATATTTTATTTGCTCCTCGTGAAGATTCACTTTTGTATGATTAGTTGAATCTTGTTGTGGATCCATTTTAGCTACTGCTGTGTTTATGCCACATCCTGTCAGTAATAGTATCGATGCCAAAGCAAGTGAAAGTGGTTTTTGCATATTTCCCATCCTTTTGAAAAAATTGTCATAAATAACACTATTATTAGTAGAATGAGAAAGAAATAGTTTTTTTGACGAAAGGTTAATATTAATGGAAAATAATATCCATATTTATTTTAACAAATAAAAAATGAGTTCCAACCCCTTTAATAAGGCATTTGGAACTCATAATTTTATAGTTTATAAATCAGATACAATGATATAAGTTAAACGAATAGGTCCATGTACGCCCCATACCTTGCTTAACTCAATGTCGGAGGAACTACTTGAACCACAAATAAAGTTGACGGCTGCAGGATCTATTCCTTGTTCTGACATTTCATGAAGTTTTTGCATTCCTTGTGTTAAACGAGGAACCATTGTACTTTGCGGAACAATACAAACATAATTTAAAGGCAAGAAGTTTGACGATCTTCCTTTTCCCAACTTATCAATGACAGTGTAAGAAGCAGTTTCAGCAAGTGATAGATCACTAATACACACGCCATAAGACGCATCCAATGCCTTATCTATATTTTCACGGCCCTTTTCATCATTCCAAACATACGCATCTTTCAACACATCACTTAGACCCCATTGGGCAAAACGCTCATCGTTCCAAGCGAGAACTGGGCCTTTTCCATGTTCAACTAGTTTCTCAGCTACAGTTTTTGCAAGATCTTTTTTCTCGATAATTAAAGAATCAATCTTACCACCCGAACCAGCTTTGTTAACTAAAGCATTCTTATGGAATTCTTCAGCTAATTGTGCTTGAGTATAGCCTTTATAAATTTCAAGCTGAGGTTTGCTTGATAATTCATGTACAACCTTTTTCGGCATTTCTCGACCAAGTATGTTTGAAAGGTTAGAAATAAATGACTCTCTATTTAAGATTTGTCCTTTTTGCATTATTTATTTCCTCCTTTACTTCTAGATGCATACCAATCTCTGAAACGTGTTTTCTCTAATGCTGGCATGTCACGTTTGTCTGTCCAACCTTTAAGAATACCAACGCCTTTTTTAATTTTTCCATCTTCCATCAATGGTTTTGTCACTAATGGCGCAACACCTGTTCCCAGATTGTACATCCAAGGACGGCTTAAAACCATACCTGCTCCAGACATTCCTGCACCCCAGAATGCATTAACCTTCAAATCTTCAGCTAATACACGCTTGTGCTCAGAAATTAATGAATGCAATGGGATATTAGATGGACAAACTTCTGAACACTCACCACAAAGTGAACACATATATGGAAGTTCTTTGAAGTCATCATAGCCGGCAAGTAGTGGCGTTAATACAACGCCAAGTGGTCCAGAATAGATTGCATTATAAGAGTGTCCACCAACTTCTCGATATACTGGACAGGCATTTAAACATGCAGCACAGCGCATACATTGTAATACTTCTTTGAATTGAGAATTTAGTATTTTAGAACGTCCATTATCAACGATCACCACGTGAAATTCTTTCGCACCATCCGCAGCACCTTCTTCAGTAATCCCGTTTACAAATGTCGTATAGGTTGTATTTTTTGCCCCTACTGCACTTCTAGCTAATAAGCTAAGACAGATATCTGCATCTTCATAGGTAGCGACAATACGTTCCATACCCATTACAGATACCTGTAATTCAGGCGCTGATGTACAAAGATCGATATTTCCTTCATTACTGACTAATGTAATCGCTCCTGATTCAGCAATAGCAAAGTTACATCCGTAAATTCCCATATCAGCCGTTACAAACTCATTACGCAGTGTAGCACGTGCGAATCCAGCTAAGTCTTCTGGAATATCTTTGCCTGTATATCCATTTTCAGCAAAAACATCACGAATTTGGGTTTTGTTTAAATGTAAAGATGGCACTACCATATGAGAAGGTGGATTCCAGTTATCTAATTGCAAAATGTATTCAGCTAAGTCCGTTTCTCTTACCTCTACCCCAGCATCCATCAATTCGTGGTTAAGTCCAATTTCCTCTGTAACCATCGATTTAGCTTTTACAACTTTTTTAACGCCTCTTTCTATTGCTAGATTCGTAATATACTGAGAGGCTTCCTTAGCATCCTTTGCAAAAAATACGTTGCCTCCATTTTTGACAACGTTTTCAGAAAACTGGTTTAAATAGAAATCTAAGTTTTCAAGAACGTGGGCACGAACTTCTCCTGATAGTTTTTGCCACTCACGGAAATTACCATCTCCCAATTGTGATAGCACGTTCTTTCTATTTTTAGCCATTGAATCCTGAGCTTTCACCATTGCAGCACGCATGAAATCATCGGCTAGATTCTTTTCAAGATTTTTCTCAAAACTTAGGTCATTAATCTTAATTCCCATTTTGGCTCTCCTTACTATTTAGAATTTAGCACTTCAGCAATATGCATTACTTTGATATTAGATCCAAGTCTACTTAAACGTCCTCCAATATTCATTAGACAAGCGAAGTCTCCACCTATCAAATAATCAGGGTTAGCATCTATGATGTTCTTTGCTTTTTCATCAGCAACTTCAGCTGAAATATCCCCCATTTTAACAGAGAAGGTACCACCAAACCCGCAACACTTGTGCGAATTGTGGAAATCTACTAATTCTAGACCTTCTACTTTCGAAAGAAGTTGTAATGGCTGTTCTTTCACTTTTAAAAATCTTGATGTATGGCAGTTGTGGTGGTAAACAGCCTTTCCTGGAAGTTTCGCAGAAAAGTCGTCTACATTGATCACTTCAATTAAAAATTGAGATAATTCATATGTTTTTGCCGCTACTTTTTCGGCTCTTTCTTTCCATTCTTTATCATCAGCAAAAATATGTGGATATTCTTTTACAAACAAAACACAAGAACCTGAAGGTGAAACAATCACTTCAGCATGTTCAAACGTTTCGATAAAGTGCTTAATTGTGGCTTTTGTTTTCTCTCTGTATCCAGTGTTGTACGTAGGTTGCCCGCAACATGTTTGTCTCTTAGGATAATCGATTTCATGCCCCAGACCTTCAAGTAATTCAACAGTAGCTTTACCGACATTCATTGCCATAAAATCGACAATACAGGTTGTAAATAATGTTACTTTCATATCAGATCTCCTCTTTATTTAATAACTACTTTCTTTTATTCAACAGTAATACGGTCATCTGATGACTTAGCGAAAAAATAATAAAAACCTATTATACAACGTTATTATACAATAAAAAAAACTTTTCTGTATACCAAAATTCGACAATCTTCTGAAACAGACATATGGCAGACATATGGGGCAGACATATGGGGACGGTTCTCATGTACATTTCTTTTCTAAGTTCGGCTATATGGTCTGAACCTTCAGGTTCAAGTGGTGAATCAAAATCATTGAGTTTTATTTTTTAAAATTCAGGAGAAAACAAGTCCCTTCCCGGTGTTTATTGCAAAAAGAAGACGGCGGAACCGTCCCCTTGTCACCTTCTATCTTCCTGGATTAAACTTTTTGCGATTGTATATCCAATTAAGTAGGCTGCTGCAGATGTGTTTCCATCCACCGTAAACGGGATAGTTGAAGCATCTGCTACAACTAAATCATCGATACCGTAGACTCGACCGCGATTGTCCACTACCCCGCCTTTATCGAAAGGTGCCATTCTTAAAAAGCTCTGTTGATGATGATTGTGCCCAAAGTTTTCTTTAATGAATTCTTCAAGTGCTTCATCGTTGTCAATCGTTTCAATCGTTGGATTGATTAGCTGATATGCAGGATCGATTGTTGAAAGCTTTTTTGCGATTGGTTTGATGTACTCTCTAAAAATTCCTTTAATACTTTCCAAATCAACTGGGTTATCAAGGAATCCTTCGTCCGCTAGAACTATCTTCAAAGGGTCGTTATTTTGTATTTTGATTGTTCCCCTGCTCCTCGGTTGTAAAAAAATAATAGCTATGTTTAAGTTTCCTTCCGAAACCATACCAATTAGTGTACACCTCTGCGGTGATCATTCATCCCAATAATAGGATGCGGTAAGAAAGCACCACCCGTATAAAGTGCAAATGGGTCCACTTCAAGGTCAGCTAAATCCCTTTGATTCATAGAAAATGTAGCAAAGTTCAAAGTATGGTTGGTTAAATTCTTTCCTACATTTGGATGATTGGAAACAACAGGTATCCCTGCCTGTCTTAGAATTTTCGCAGGTCCAATTCCAGATAACATTAAGAGCTGTGGACTATTTATTCCCGCAGAAACAATGACTTTTTTTCGTGCAAAAGCCTTAACCATTTTTCCTTCTCTAAGCAATTCCACTCCAATTGCTCTTCTTCCTTTAAACAGAATTCGGAGGACAGTCGTATTATACAGGACGCGTAGTAATCTCACATTTTCCCCATACCCATCCGTACCCATCACTTCGGGTGACAGAAACGCGGTCGATGAGCTCACTCGCTGACCATTTGGTTTCTGAAATAATTGCCATTGGGTAAAAGCACCAATCGGGGTAGTAGGATCATTATAATCAAGGATTCTATCAACACCTGTTGCTTTCACAATCGCCAAGACTAACTTTTCTGAGACGACAGTTGGATTTGTGGGAGCTTGCCTGATATTGATCCGACCCTTATACCCATGAAATTTTGGGTTTTCGTCTTCTCCTTGAAACTTTTCCAGCTGTTTAAAATGACGAATGGCCTGTTCAGGTGACCAGCGCTTTCCTAAAAGCCTCTCCCATTCTTTTAAAACAGCAGGTGTCGGTCTTACATACTGTTCACCATTTATGGAAGAGCCTCCACCTGATAGCCGACCCGTTGTCCATTCAAATGTCCGATCATTAACCTCTTCCTGTGGCACACCTTCACCTTGCCAAAAATACTGCGGGAAAAAGCGTTCTTCCAATACAGGAGCAAATCGTGAATCACTTATTGGCCTATCCCTATCATTATTTTCTCCTGCTTCCAAAACGAGAACCGATGTCTCTTTATCATCTGATAGGGTCTTGGCCATTACAGCTCCCGCAGGCCCGGTACCAACGACTATATAATCAAAGGTATTATTTGCAACCGCATCCATGAATCCTTCTCCTTTTTCCATTTCAATTTCTTTATCATATGAAAAAGAGAGAGGAATGAACTAGGTGACTCGACAAAGACACAAGGAAGACACAAGGGGACGGTTCTAATGTGTATCCAATATTCACCAACTCAATTAGGCTTCAGTCATCACTTTTCAAAAGAAAAATCCATTGATTCTTTGGTTTGATCCTCCTTATTTGTAGATCTGTTCCTTCACCCTTTTTATTAATATCATCATTGCCTAGTCTTAAAGCATCTTCAACCTTCCATTACCATCATCTATACAGATTGAAAGACTTTCATCCTTTTTAAATTTCATTATATGGTCTGAACTTCAGGTTCAATTGAAAAATCAAAATAGTTGAATTTAATTAGGAAAAATTAGGAATACACAAGAACCGTCCCCCTGCCCCAAAAATTGAATACTATATAGCAAAGGCTTTTTACACCACAGTGGAGGAGATAAACTTGAAGTCTGGGAGTCAAAATGGTATGGAAATTGGAATTTATTCATTAGCAGATTTATACCCGGATCCACAAACAGGTAAAACTAACAGTGCAATGCAGCGAATTAATGAAATAATAGAAGCAGCAAAAATGGCAGATGAGGCTGGACTAGATGTATTTGGTGTGGGAGAACATCACCGTTTAGATTACGCAGTGTCCGCACCAGCAATCGTCTTGTCCGCCATTTCACAAGTCACAAAACAAATTAAATTGACTAGTGCTACGACAGTATTAAACACCATAGACCCTATTCGTTTATTCGAGGATTTTGCAACACTTGATCTTTTATCAAATGGTCGTGCTGAAATCATTGCTGGGCGTGGGGCTTTTTTAGACTCCTTCCCACTTTTCGGTTATGATACGAAGAATTATGACGAATTGTTTGAAGAACACATTGACCTTTTACTAAATCTAAATAAGAAGGAAATGGTTACCTGGAATGGTCGTTATCGTTCTTCATTAAAGGAAGCAGAAATTGCACCGCGACCCGTTCAACCAAAAATTCCAATATGGGTAGGTGTTGGAGGGTCTCTGGAAAGTGCAGAACGAGCGGGTAGATTAGGCACTGGCTTAGCAATAGTGATCCTTGGCGGCGATCCAAGCTTGTATAAGCCGCTTGTTGATCAATACCGAGAAACAGCTACTCAAACTGGTCATGCACTAAAAAACTTGAAGGTAGGAGTTACAGGGCACGCCTATATTTCAAAAACAAATAAGCAGGCAATTGAAGAATATTACCCATATCATTCAAATTATTGGCTTCACCTTAATCGTGGTCATTTGAAAAATGCCACTTATTCAAGAGCTGATTTTGAACTGCTATCTAGAAAAGAAACAGCCCTTTTTGTTGGAAGCTCTCAGCAGATCATCGAAAAGATTATGTGCCAATACGAGCTGTTTGGTCACCAGCGTTTTATGGCGCAAATGGACATAGGTGGAATGCCCTTTAAAAAGGTTGCCGAAAACATTGAGCGATTGGCAACAGAAGTAGCGCCCGTCATACGAAAAGAAACAAGAGGGTAACAAGGGGACGGTTCTAGTGTTTCCTGTTTTTTTACTGTGGATATTTTGTTAATTCAATCCATTCCGGCACGAGAAAAATAAATACAATTTGAAAATATAAAAAACTAAATATTATGTTTTTATTCATGTCTCTCCCCTGCTCCAGCATTTCTCAAATAAAAATAAGGCAAATATAGAATTAATAACTATACTTGCCTTTTTAATAAGTGCGTCCTATATCTGTTTTTAAAATAGTTCTACCTAACAATCTCCATTAACGATTCTGCACATTTTATGCCGTCAACAGCACTTGACGTAATCCCTCCAGCATAACCTGCACCTTCGCCACAGGGGTATAACCCTTTGATGCTCGACTCAAATGTCAGCGGATTTCGCTTAATTGTCACTGGTGATGAACTACGGCTTTCTACAGCTGTTAAAACTGCATCATGTTTGATAAAGCCCGCAAGTCTTTTATCCAGTGTTCGCAACCCGTCTTTTATACTATCAACGATAAAATCATCTAGACATTCTCTTAAGTCCGTCGGTGTAACACCCGGAGTATAAGTTGGGATAATATCGCCAAGTTGTTTACTCCCCTTATTTACTAAGAAATCACCGACCAATTGTACTGGTGCAAAATAATTACTGCCACCAAGTTCAAATGCTTTTCGCTCAAGCTTTCTTTGGAACTCAATAGCTGCCAAAACCTCTCCATTAAAATCCTTTGGTGTCAAAGAAACAAGCAATGCACTGTTAGCATTTTCACCACTTCTTGCGCTATAACTCATACCATTGGTAACAACAGAATTTTTTTCTGATGCGGCTGCAACAACATGACCTCCA
Organism: uncultured Bacillus sp.; assembly: GCA_963524115.1. Lineage (GTDB taxonomy): Bacteria > Bacillota > Bacilli > Bacillales > Cytobacillaceae > Bacillus_BU. Next base: position 151 of record CAURFY010000078.1, on the reverse strand, counting down.
GGGCACATACAAAACGTGTATACCCCTCGTCCATTGGGAAGATGTGCATTCAACTTATAATCAGAGGCACCAAGTAATGGATTATTTGCAAAGTTACCAAGTTGCTGTAAATCAATGTCTTTTTGGTGATGTTCAATGCGCACACCCACAG
>CAURFY010000077.1:0-8983 GCA_963524115.1 uncultured Bacillus sp. | reverse complement strand
ATGTGTTATTCCAGTTATTTACCGGTGTTCCATCAGAGTATTTGTATGGGATATCCTCTAATGGGTAATAAGTTCCCCATTTTAAATATTCAATAGCTGGGCCATAGTCAAGGATTGGTTTGATCGTAGATCCGGGCTGACGTCTAGTATCGGTCGCAAAGTTAAATCCACGTTGAACCTTTTGGTTGCGACCCCCACCGATTGCCCTGATTTCCCCGGTTTTAGTATCCAATAAGGTAATCCCAGCTTGAAACTCATCATCAGGAAACTTGACAATATCATTTGAATTCAACATATTTTCAACGTATGTTTGAGCATTAGGATCAAGGGTGGTATAAATTTTTAATCCATCAGAAAAAATATTTAGGTCTTTGCCGTATTTTTTTTCTACTTCATCAATTACCCGATCGACAAAGGAGTCATATGGGTTTTTATTTTTATTGCGATCTTCCACCGGAACTAAAGTGGATTCAACTGGAACTGCTTGGGCTTGTTCCATTTCTTCTTTCGAAATAAACCCGTGCTGATGCATTAAAGATAAGACGATATTTCTTCTCTTCTCAGCGAGATCAGGGTGCCTGAAAGGATTGTAATTCTCTGGACTTTGTGGCATGCCAGCTAAAAGCGCCACTTCAGGGAGCTTTAATTCCTCTAAAGGTTTGTCAAAATAGATTTTTGCTGCAGTTTTAACCCCATGAGAGTTTTCAGACATCCAAATTTTATTTACATACATCTCGAAAATCTCGTGCTTCGTATATTTACGTTCAAGTTGTATGGCAAGCCAAGCTTCCTGAACCTTCCGTGTAATGGTTTTTTGCGGAGTTAAGAATGAATTTTTAACAACCTGCTGGGTGATCGTACTGGCCCCTTCAGAGCCAAAACCTCTTGTGAAATTGGCGATTACAGCCCCGCCTAAGCGGATAACGTCAACACCGTGGTGCTTATAAAATCGAACATCTTCCGTTGCTAAAAAGGCATCTTCCACTTCCTTAGGAATATCCTCGTAATCCACATAATCACGGTTAACAGAGCCTACCTCTGTAACGGGTTTGCCATCTTTATCGTAAATTTCCGACGGAATCGGATCTTTTAAAGCAGATTCATCAAGTTTGGGCGCGTCCTTTACCATATAGGCAAAGGCTGCAACCCCGGTCAACAAGCCAATAATTCCAAGTGTTACACATATTAAGAAAATCTTTTTTATTGTTCCTTTATTGGTCTTTTTTCCTTTTGGTGTACTGTTACCGGAAAGTTGCTTTTTGCGCTCCTCTCTCGTTTGATATTTATCTGACATCATTCAACGCTTCCTTTCTAAACTTTCAAAAAAGATATTAATGAAAACTATAAAGATCATTGATTACTTTAATATAGTCAATCCTCGGCCGAAAGCCAAGCGAAAGGGCATGACTGTTTTTGTTTATTTCTTCGAACGTGATTGATTTTCTTCCACCTTCAGTCATTCGTTTCCAATAAGTTAATAAGTACTCTGCCGGGAGGAAAAAAACTTTCTCAAAGCTTGAAAAACGGATTATGACAAAACAAATCCCATCATGAGCCAAGACTGCTTTCATGTGGTTTATTTGGTGTTCATGGAAATTTTTCAATGGAAATGAAGATTGGAATTTGGTTTCTTTTGCTTCAAAGTCAATATACCTTCCTTTATAAATTCCATTGTAATCTGTTGTCGATGCTTGTTTAAAGTAGGCCTCCTTAATTACTGCCGCACTTCTTTTTGGATAATCAACTTGAACGATTTGTACGGGTGTTGGTTTTTTATGAATGACTGCGATGTTATTTTCTAAGTAAAAACGATTTGTCTCGTTCAAATCTTCCTCTAACGTCATACCACGATTACTGTAGGTGAAATTTTTTTCTTTTTTACGGAAGGTTAATTGTTTTTCAGGTGTCTGAGAAAAGCGCCTTCCGTTTGGATAGTGAAAAACCATTTGATATGCACCTCGCAAACTACCTTTTATCATACCAAATATCAATGATTCATGGCTGAATAAAAAGAACTTTTTGTCCATAGCATAACATATATATGTTCCATGAAAGAGTTGATGAAACCTTTGAAATTAAATCATATCAACAGTTCAACCAATTCTTGGATGTCAGAAACAATAAAATATTTTCATCCCATTTTATCAGAAACCAATAAGAAAAACCTTGATAATATTTCACGGACAAAAGCTTATTTACATTTCTATCAGCAATACCCGGAAATAACATGGTCTTTTTTAGCCAGTATGGTTTCTCGTAATGGTGGGTGGAATATGTGCGATCTTGAAGGGAAATGGTTTCCTAAAATCATTCCAAAGAAAGTGAGAAATCTTTTGTTTATGACTTATGAACGAGCTAATTGGCTGATTTTTCAAGATGCCTATCCACAAATGCTCCTCTACCATTATTCGACGAAAATAGGTCGCCCTATGTTTCATCTATTGCCATTATTTCATGTTTCTTCCTTTATGGTTGATGAATGGAATCATTTTTGGGATAGGAGAAATGAAAAGAGGTTGATGACCGCACTGATCATTAATGAACAAAATGTAATTCAAAAACCAGTTATTGAACATCCAGTCTATAAAAATAAGGTGTTTAGGTCTGTATTTTTTTTCTTTCAGGATTGGTTTCATTTCAGTTCTGTGTTGTTTCCCACCTGTGATGGGGAACTTTATGGGACGAGTGTGAATGGTTTTAGGAAGATTGATAATCGAATCGATCTGGGGAAACGACTAGGTGATATTTTATTTGCACCGAATCTATTTCCTTATTTTCTTGAATTTGCTCTTTATACAGAACACACAGGATCAAGATATGATTATGAACAGTATTTTTTTGAAAAGAAACAAATAGATACACCTTTTTTGAGGTTAACGTTTCCAGTTATCACGCATCACATACATGAGTTTCAAGATTGGAGTAATCAAAAGAAAGTGAAGAAAAAATGGTTTAATGAAAATAGGGTAGAAAAGCAAATCCTTTTAACTGATTGGTATCATGGAAAACAGCGGCAATTACATGAATTAATCACAATCAATGAAATGCTTAAGCCAAATTAATAAATAAAAAAAGCTAAGCTTTATGTGCTTAGCTTTGATGCTCTTTTATTAAGTTGAAGGACGATCTTGACCTTCGAGCTTTTTATTGCCATATCCAGGTTTCTTCTCTTCTAAATTTTTAGGTTGAACTTTATTCTCTTTGTTTTCCTTTTGCATGTTGTTAAACACCTCCGCTAATATTGTTTTCAATAACCCGGTTTTTAATTCCAAAAAAACAAGTCGAAGAATGTCGATATTTTAATGAATGTTTCATAAAAAACTTCTATCTTTGACGAATCCCTTCTAGTTTTGTCTAGGGTGAAGGAAGCCAGATTTAAACAGCGAATAGATTAGTTTACATAAAAGAATTTTGCGAGCTGTGAAGCATCAGGTCACATGAACTTTACCAGATAATAAGGAGGTTTTTTTATGAAAGAACCAATGATTTTTAGGACGGAACTTTTAAAGAGATTAAACAAAATTTATCGTCAATTAGAAGAATTAGAAGACGTTCTCCATTCCTCCTTTATAAAACAACAAGGCAACATCCGAAAACTGGAAAAGAATAAAATGGATCACTGCGCTGGTAAAATTTCAGTACTTGAAGATGAAGTACGTAGCCAAACAATAGAGAAACAAAGTGTAAAAGCAGGAACTGAGAATAAAGGGAAAATACTGACCAAAAGCATTCATCTTGAACTTGGTTTTAAAAGCTTGTAATTTAATAAACTCTAAAAAGTAGTTCTGGAAATCAAAGCTACTTTTTTATTTTTTCTCACCGGGTAATAATTTCAACCCAAAAATTGATACTACAAAATAGAGGCAGACGCCAAGCCGTCTGCCTCTAAAAACTTTTCGATATAATTAGGCACCCCAAGAAAAGCCTGAAAATATATTAAAAAGAATTCTCAATAAGGGAATGATCTATATTGTCTTCAGGAATTACGGCTCCTAAAGACTCAAGCTCACGAACAAGATTTCTGTAGTCACAAATCGAAATCTCATTTTGAATGTAAACTCTTTTGGCAAAGTCTAACAACTCATTGGCGTTTTCTGTGTCATACTCTCGAAATTGAAAAAATTTTACTCTCAGTTCGTGAACGTTCATATACAATATTCCTCCTCCGTCGTTTTTACTATCGTAACATGAAAAATCCAATTTTCCTCATTTTTCAAAAATTGAGACTTCAGACAATTTCTCTCACAGTTTGACAAAAATCTTCATGTTTTTCCTTTCCGTAAAAGGAAGCTCCATTTCTCACCATTACGACCTTACCCACATAAAATGGAGTATCGAATAATGAGGAGGATGTTAGCCGATGTATGGCAGAAGAAATAGAAATTCATTCTTTTATTATCCAACTGGGGGAATCAACCAAGGACAATATCCGATGCCTAATGGTTATGAAGGCTATATAAGAAGGCAACAACCGTCCCCCATTTATCCGGTTCCCTACCCTCCATTACAGGGGAATCAAAATTGGTATCAACCACAACAACCGTTCAATATGAATGCTAATTATTTCCCAAATGCTTACCCTAATAATAACAACAATATTAATTCATATGCAGGACATCCCAATATGATGAATCAAGATTTTTCACAAAGTGTTTTTCAAAATCCCTTGCAACCAGAGGAAGAATCTTATCCTCCTTACTATCCACAGCAAATGATGAATCAAACTGGGGTTAATCAGTATCCTAATCAAACTTTAATGCCAAAACAACCAAGTGGAATCCATTCAATAATGAACTCGTTTAAATCTCAAGACGGATCGGTAGATATGACTAAAATGGTTAATACAGCTGGACAAATGATGAATGCAGTGACTCAAGTTTCGTCTATGGTTAAAGGTCTTGGTGGGATGTTTAAGCCATAATATAGATAGGATGGGGAGATGGCGGCGTAATGTCGTCTTCTTTCTATTTAATAGGTAAAAAATTATTTAGATATAGTATATTATGAAGTGTTATTGACAATTCCCTCGAACAAAAGGAAAATGGGAAATAATCACCTTTATTAAAGGGGGAGGACTTTTGTTCCGTCTAATTCAGAAAATGGTCGTTATTGTAGCACTTATACTTTTCCTTTCTGCCTTACCTGAGCTTATTTCTGTTAATATTGTCGAAAAGTCTTTAGATTGGAGTTGGACAAAGTTACCTGAAATATATGGAGATTTTTTCACCGAAATATCTAAAGGTAGTTTAGGAAACTACCAATTGGGCTCTCAAACAAGAGAGATTAGTGGAGATATTGGAGATAATTTTGTTACTAGTCTCATTCTTATGGTTACAGGTGTTGTGGTTGGCGTCATCATTAGTTTAGTATTTGGCGTTTTTGTCAGTCGGTTCTGTTTGACCAGGTGGTTCAAGCTTATTATGAATCTCATTGCATCGATCCCTGATTTTATGTTAATTATCATTGCATTATTTCTGGCGATTAAAATCTATCAATTAACTGGATTTAGAATGATTTCACTGAGACCAGATGCGGGATTATTAAATACTTGGTTTCCTATTATCCTCATTGCATTGTCCCCAACACTTTATTTAATGAAGCTTGTCTCTTTAAAATATTATCAAACGAGCGGTGAGGATTATATTCGGACCGCAGTCGCAAAAGGGCTTGGCTCAAATTACATCAACTTTCAACATGTTTTCAAAAATATTGAACCGTACATTCTTGCCGAGTTAACAAAAATTATTTCATTAGCAGTTGGTAACCTATTTATTATTGAATATTTATTGAATGTACCAGGGATAACCAAATTTATTTTTCAAAGTAATCAAATACAGCCAATTGCTATTGGTTTGTTTTCGATGCTTCTTATTTGTTTAATTGTCTATGTTACTGTTAGATTGTTATTCTATCTTTTTAAACGAGGATTTCTCTATGAATAAACTTCTGAGGATAAATTACTCATTATATGTTGGCGCGTTTTTTGTTTCAATTCTTATTTTGCTTTCCATTATTGGTCCGTTTTTAGCACCGCATAGTTTAACAGAAACACTTGAAACCCATTATACAGACGGTAAAGTGTTTGCACCTCCACTTGGGCCCTTTGAGTCCATGGATTTTCCATTAGGAACTGACAAATGGGGATATGACATGCTCTCCATGGTATTATTTGGTCTTCGCTATACTATATTAGTCTCTATTATCATCACTGTTATTAAAATGTTGATCGGAACTTTGGTGGGAATTTATATTGGAACATGGGAAAAATACCATGGATGGATGGAAGCGATTGAAAGCGCTTGGAGTTATGTTCCTCTATTTTTAGTAGTCTATTTTTTCTTAAAACCAATTACCTTTAATAGTTTAGTCGAACCTAACACACTTGTTTACTATTTTATTCTGATTACCTCAGTCGTTAGCATTCCAAGTATTATTTCTTCTGTAAGGTTGAAGACGCAAGAAGTGTATAAATCTGTTTTTATTGAAGCGGCAAGCGCGTTGGGAGCGGGAAGAAATAGGATTGTATGGAGGCATATTTTCCCACAACTTAAAGAATCATTATTGGTTATGTTTATTTTGGAAATCGTCTTTTGTATGACGATTATGGGCCAACTTGCCTTAATGAATATTTTTATCGGTGGAACCTATGTTACCTTTGATCCAATTATTTATCATTCTATTACAAAGGAACTGGCTGGTTTAGTAGGCCAGGCTAGGGCGAATATTTATAGTAATCAGCATGTCTTGGTAGTCCCACTAGTTTCATTATTAATGACAACCGTATCTTTTAATTTGCTTGCGAATGGCTTGAAAAATCGAATTCAGGCAAACTATCAAAGAACTCCATGGATAAAAACCGGGAATGAGCCAAATTTCCCACCAATAAGAAAAAAGAAAAGAGGTTGACGAAAGTCAGCCTCTTTTTAAGTCTTACTCTTGATCAATAATGATTTTTTTACCTGCTTGTTTCGGAACATGAATTTCAAGTAGGCCGTCTTTATAGCTGGCTTTCACGGCTTGCTCGTTTATTTGGAAAGGTAGGGAAATGGTTCTGCTTGTTTGTGCAAGCGATTGCCGTTTTCGATAAAGTTGGTTGTTGTCATCTGTTTCAGTGATTACCTCTTGATTATTTACAGCGATAGACATGGCATTTCCAAGGACATTGATTTGAATTTGTTCTAAGTTTACTCCTGGAAGTTTGGCGGTAACAATATGATCCCTTTCATTTTCTGAAACATCAATAGGAAAGGAATTTGCCGGAAAAGGACTCTTGAAAAAATCGTCAATGGTTTGTAATATCCCTCGCATCGGTTTATCCTGAAAAAATTGGTTCATTTGCTTCATAATATCTCCGAAATGTTCTTGTTGTTCATCGTTATTTGGGTCTAATGGAAGTTTAGAAGTCATAATTCCTTGGCTCCTCTCATGCATAAGTTTGCTAACATTCTATGCATTAACCCAAAATGTGGTTCATAAACCAAAATGAAAACGCTTTTTGAACATTTTTTGACAATTTCGATTTTGTGGCATTTATCACATTTTATTTTCCTTATCACCTGTATGCTGTAACAGTAGAAGTATTGAAAGCGAGGAGAAACCATGTTTTGTTATCAATGTGAACAAACTCCAACTGGCGGATGTACTGTCGTAGGAGTCTGCGGTAAGGACGAAACGATTGCTAGCCTACAGGACACCATTATTTTCGGGTTAAAAGGGATTGCAGCTTATCGTACCCATGCAAACCAACTAGGATACACAGATGCATTTGTTGATAAAACTACACAAGAAGCGTTATACATGACATTAACAAACTCTAATTTTAATGTGCAAGAACACATTAATATGGCAATGCAAGTAGGGCAAGCTGCTGTTAGAATGATGGAAGTACTTGATGAGGCCCATACAAACCGTCTAGGAATTCCAGAACCAATCCGTGTGTCTCAGAATAAAATTGAAGGAAAAGCAATTGTCGTTTCTGGACATAATTTATTCGCCTTAGAAGAATTATTGAAACAAACAGAAGGAAAAGGCATCAATATTTATACACATTCAGAGATGCTTCCAGCCCATGGTTATCCAGCTTTGAAAAAATTCTCTCACCTAAAGGGGAATATTGGGAAGGCATGGTATGACCAACGTCGTTTGTTTGAGAATTTCCCTGGAGCGATTTTAGCGACTACAAACTGTGTAATGCCAATTAAAGGTTCATACGCTGACCGTATGTTCTCTTATGAGGTTGCAGGTTTAGAAAATGTTGAAAAAATTGTAAACGATGATTTCTCACCATTAATTAATCGTGCGCTTGAGCTTCCTGAAGCAAATATTGAATCGGATGAAACTTTATTAACTGGTTTCCATCATGAAACAGTACTCGGATTGGCTCCTGAAGTAATCGATGCGGTTAAAGCGGGAAAAATTAAACGTTTCTTTGTAATCGCTGGTTGTGATGCACCAGGAAAAGGCGGAGAATATTACCGTGAGTTGGCAACATCTTTACCTCCAGAAACGGTTATCTTAACGACTTCATGCGGTAAATTCCGTTTTAATGATGTGGACTATGGTGTTGTTCCAGGAACTGAGATCCCTCGCTATATTGATTTAGGTCAATGTAACAATTCTGGCTCTACAGTAAAAATTGCCCTTGCTTTAGCAGATGCGTTTGGCTGTTCTGTAAACGAGTTGCCAGTAAGTATCGTATTATCTTGGTTTGAGCAAAAGGCTGTGGCGATTTTACTAGGTTTATTCAGCTTAGGAATTCAAGACATTCGCATTGGACCAAAGGCTCCAGAATTCATTTCTGAAGGTGTCTTAAATGTACTTCAAGAAACCTTTAACCTTAAGTTGATTGGAAATGCACAAGAAGATATGCAAGCAATGTTAAATGCTTAATAAAAACAAATAAAACAAAAACAAACGACCTTACCTCTCTGCGGGTTTTGTTTTTCTGGGCTGTGTTTACCTTTTTTGTTGTTTTCCGCTCCAA
>CAURFY010000076.1:0-9026 GCA_963524115.1 uncultured Bacillus sp. | reverse complement strand
TGTGTTAATTTTTCAACATAGACTTGAATTTCCTTGGAGGTATTCTTTGCTTGATCCGATTCTTTCTTTAAGTGGTGACAAATTTCCTCTTGTTTGGCAAGTAGAGCTGCTTTTTGTGCAAGATCAACTTCAACTGCCTTTTGGTCAAACATGGCCTTTTGATTTTCAAGCTCCACCTTCTTGTTCAGGAGCTCTTCTTTGGTTTTAAGCTGTTTTATGATCAATTCCGCTTCATAAATACTTTGCTGAAGCCTGTCCCGTTCTTGTTGTTGTTTTGCAGTTTCCTGTTTTAGCTCTGTTAATTTTTCAATCATTGACTGAATCTCTTCTTTAAGGAGCGGGATAATGAATGTATCATTCACGCTGTCAGCTTTAAGATAGCTTTTAAGTTCTTCATTGGAAAGGGCATGGATTCCTCGAATCGCCATGTCACGTTCCTCAATTTGCTTTTCAACCGTCCGTTTTAATTCAGTGGCTTCTTCTTTTAACTTTTCCTCCACACGCTTATACATTTCAGTGTGAAATAAACGTTGCAGAATCAGTTCCTTGTCTTTACTGTCAGATGTTAACAGCTTTCGAAATTCACCTTGTGGAATCATTAAGATTTGTCGGAACTGATTGCTGTCGATTAACATAATTTCCCGTATCCGCTCATCTACATCACGGACGTTCGCACCGAGTAGTTGCTTTTTTCCTTCATCATCAAATAAGTAAAGCTCGGCTTTGGCATTGATGACCGTTGTACCTTCACCACTCTTTTTTTGCTTATTTTGCTGGGGTGAACGCCAAATATAATATCGTTTACTACGAAGTGTAAATTCAAGTGCTACTTCTGTCATGACCTCTTCACTAGCAAATTGACTACGAAGCTCCGGTCCGTTTCTATCCTCTCCGCTAGCCTTGCCGTAAATAGCATAGCTAATCCCGTCAAAAATCGTTGTCTTCCCAGATCCTGTCTTTCCAGAAATCACAAACATCGTGCGGTTTCCCAACTTTGAAAAATCAATATCTTCCTTTCCAGCATACGGTCCGAATGCCTGCATCATCAGCTTTAACGGCCTCATTTTGAAGCACCTTCTTCTTTATACACTTGTTCTATCGCGGTGGCGACAACCTCACGTTTTTCTGCGGTAAATTCAGCTGTAGTCATTTCTTGGTAGAACTGCTCGAACAGCTCTAGTTCAGATTTCTGCACATCCTTTTCGACTGAAAGTGATAGCTTCTTTTTCAAGTCAGTGATTGATATTTTTCGTTCTAGATGGAGCACATTCGGGTACACTTGGCGAAGCTTATTAATCGGATCAATTAATGCTCCGTCATCCAGTAGGGTTACTTTTACATAATCATCGCATTTCTGCTTTTCGTAGAAACTTGGGTCTAGTAATTCCTCTAAATGGCCTTCTATTTCACGCATATCGAGTTTAGGCATTAACGAATGATAGCGGTGTTCAAATTTGCCGTTGTCATTCATTTCAATAATTGAGATAGATTTCTGCTGTTTCGCCTCCGAAAAGGAATATTTTAACAGTGATCCTGAGTATTTTACCGTATCATGACGGAGTGCATCGGGACTGTGGAGATGGCCAAGAGCCGTATAGGAAAAAGGGGCAAACAAATCGGCACCAACACAACCGGAACCACCTACAGACAGAGTACGTTCTGAGTCCGAAGTTTGTCCACCTAATACAAATGCGTGTCCGACCAACACATTTGGTTCACGATGATTCATGTTTTTTTCTATTTTGTCAATGATGGCTCGCATCGCCTCTTGATGGGAATGAATGGTATCATCATCTAGTAATTCGCGAACAATACCTGGTTCAGCGTATGGGACTAAATAAAAATTCACCCCATTAATATGAACAGGTTGGAAGGCAGTTGAAAGCTTTCCTGTTAAATAAAAATCGCTATTCCGATACCACGAGCTACCAAACGATAAGCGCTCAGCACTATCATGGTTTCCAGATATAGCCACAATGGGCGTATTTAATTCCACGTTAAGTTTATAAAGTACTTCATCTAATAATTCAACCGCTTCAGTTGGCGGAACAGAACGATCATATAAGTCTCCAGCGATTACAATGGCATCTGGCTTTTCTGTTGCGACAAGGTCAGCAAACTGAACAAGTGCCTCCCTTTGATCATTTGTCATATAAACACCATGAACGAGCTTGCCGATATGCCAATCAGCTGTATGAATAAACTTCATGCCCTTCACCTCTTAATAAATCATCTTTATCACTGATAACCATTATAGCAAACTTCCTGCATTTTATGGGTCAACAAAAAACAGCCCAACCGCTTGGGCTGAGCTGTTAAAAAAATTTAGTTTTAATGATTATTTTTTTTGAACGTTTGCTGCTTGAGGTCCACGAGCACCTTCAACTACTTCGAAAGATACTTCTTGACCTTCTTCTAATGTTTTGAAACCTTCAGTTTGGATAGCTGAGAAATGTACGAAAACGTCATTTCCATCTTCAGACTCGATGAATCCAAAACCTTTTTCTGAGTTGAACCATTTTACTTTACCATTTTTCATGTAAAAAAATCCTCCTATTAGCTTCCATCGGAGAAGCCTTGTGTAAAATTCACCAGTTTACAAAGTTAATAGCTTTACCTTCCATACTTATCCAAACGTATTCAAAACATTAGAACAAGCTTTTTCATAAACCTAAAACGATGCAAAAAGGCTATTTTAAATTTAGCATTTTTTACCCAAATAGTCAAGATTATCAACGTTTACGTTCCCTCTTTCATGCGGTCTGGTAGGCTCTGAATAGACAACACGACCGTATCAAGTTTTGCTTCAATTCTGTGTAATAAATAGAGTGTGACAACTATTGGAAACCCCACATCACTTATGAAAGGTATGAACTGATCCACCCTAATTTCCCCCTTTCAATAATAGATTAGTATTTTCGAAAAAAAGAGCCGGTATCATTTCTGAAAACCGGCCCCGTCATTTTATAACTCATACTCAACTACATTTCGGTCAACTACTCTTGCTCCACTGACAGCTGCAAGATTACCATTTGTTGTAAAAAGTGCATTTGAAGCAATAATTTGTTCCATTGCCTGTTTCACCTGAGCGGTATCAATTGGTTCTTTAGGTGATTCAATTGATAATCGAGCAGATTTTCCTATGTCCGTTACAAAAAGTAATTCCAAAGACTTTGCCATTCTCTTCACCTCCTATCCACTAAAACTATCGATTTAATTAGGCGATGACATCAAAGCTATCATTTCTTTCTACTGCATTTAGTGTGTACACACACAATCCAGAAATTGCTTGTGCTGCCTGATAAATTTGATCAATTGTTGCATCTTTCTTCACATTGTTAAAAGACTTTCCTTTATACACCGGTTCCCCCTTTTCATTCAAGCCAGTTTCAAATACTAATCGCATCTGTGTTTCTTTTAGCATCCCTTGAGCCATTTCCCTTCACCTCCTTTCACCTTTTATATATAAGGGAAAGTCAAAAAAGGACATGGTCTCGATCATTTTTTTAATAAAACCCTAAAAACTAATTATGTTTGTCCAGTCAAGATATATTTTGCTTCATAAAATACTAGTGAATCTGTGATTGGAGGTGAATAATTTGGATCTACTTCAATTTTTAAACGAAAATTATTTCATGCTTGTTCCTGGGTTATGGGTACTAGGTTTTGCGTTAAAGCAAACACCTCACGTTCCCGACTGGTCAATTATTTGGATATTAACGGCCGTATCCCTTGTATTTGGATGGGTCGCATTTGGCTTAACATATGAAGCTATTATGAATAGTATTGTTGCGGCAGGTGTAGCTGTTTTTGGACATCAACTGTTTAAGCAAACAAAAAACTCTAAATCTTAGAAGTAAGTAATTTTTCTATTTTTAAAACTAAATTTAAACAACTTTTGGATAAATATTAAAAATAAACCTCCACATTTTAGTGATAAAATTCAAAAGAACGAGGTTCATATCCGCCTCGTTCTTTCATTTTCTTGGAAAGGACATTAAAAATGTAGTCCCTTCATTTGATTTGCTCTTTATATCTATAGATCCATTCATTGCTCTTACAATACTATGTACCACCATCATACTTAGGCCTGTCCCACTGCCTTCACTAATTAAGTAATAGGGTTCACCAAGACGATTGAGCTGTTCATCTGTCATACCATATCCCGTATCAGAAATGGTAATCAACGTTCCTTGCTTTGTATCAGCGGTTTTGAGGTTCAGAGTACCTCCATCTGGCATTGACTCGATACAATTTTTGATAAGGTTATAGAAACATTTACGCATCATTTGCTTATCACCAAGAATAATCTCATTTGAGTTAAAATCTCTCTCGATCTTAATTTTATTGGTTTCAACCATGTCTGCTAGTTCCGACACAATCTGTATTAATATCCAATGAGGATCGAGATCCTCTACTCTTTCAATCGCTGGTTTTGCAAAGGTTAAGTAATTGGAAATTACCTCCTCAGCCTGGTCCAACTCCTTAATGGCAATCTCAATATAAGACGATTGACATTGATCGAGATTTGTTCCTTCGTTTATAAATTGCAAAAATCCCCTTGCAGAGGTTAATGGATTTCGAATTTCATGAGAAATGGCCGCCCCCATTTGACTGACCGCTTCCATTCTTTTTGACTTCAATAATTGTTCGCGTACTTTAACATTTGAATTCATCGTTTCAAGTGCGTAAGCAATAATTCCCGTTCCAACTGTTGAAACAATGAAATACGCCGACCAAATCTCCAAATTGTAAGCTGGATGTTCAAAAAAGCCAATTGTTTCCATAAAGATATCAGATGCTACCAAGCTCAATCCAATAGATAGAAAAATCCGACGATTACTTGTCTGAAGCAAGAAAATTGGTTTAATAAAATGTAAAAGACCTGCTATTACCAAACTTTCAATAACCGTTACCCAAAATCCATCATCTATTGCAATTAACGACCTGACTAAAATGGCAAACCCTGCGAAAATAAAACTTTGACCGAAGTATAGTCCGCCGATTACTAAAGGGACAAGTCTTAAATCGACCCGAACTTCTGGGCTTATGTAAAAAGAAAACACCATACATAATAAAATCGAAACCATTATATAAGAAGAATAAATATATTTTGACTTTCTATTCATAACCCTTCTTTCAGTCAAAATTTGAAAAAAGAATAAGAATACTAATAAAAGAGAGAGATTGAATAATAAATGCTTTGTAATTTCCAATTAGCCACCACCACTTAAAGTTCAATGTTAAAATTTTACGATGTTTCCACGTAGTTGGCAATGAAAATAATCCTTATTACCCAAATTTAAATAGAATTTTTTTACTTTTCCACAAAACTGTTAGAACTATATCGATAGAATGAACAACAAGAAATCGATAAGTATTTTTTATGCTATAATGGAGTTTCAAGGAAACGTATGTTATTCTTACTAAAAATAAACAGGACGTGATTTATTATGATAAAAATCGAAATACCAAATCCAGATATTGTCATTACAAAAAAGAGACAATTAGGTGAACCAGTTGAAGCTGTCATTAGTAGCACTTATGGATTCACCGATTACCATCGCATTCCCCGGGATAAAGGTGGGATCATCATGTTTTTTAACGCAAATGATGATTTAATGTTTGTGGGCAAAGCTCGTAAATTACGCCCAAGAGTGAAAAAACATTTTGAGGATACCGTTTCTCCAATCAAGGCACATCGTGATGAAGTTCAAAGAATCGCAGTTTGTGTGGTTGAAGACCCAACCGAGCGTGAAATTTATGAAACTTATATCATCAATGAACTCCATGCCAAATACAATGTGGACAAGGTATTTTATAAATAATGAACAGATAGAAGCCCACATTAAAATGTGGGCTCAGGCTGTCGAGAAATTCTCGACAGTCTATTATTTTGCAAAAAAACTTTAGTGATTCACTGTGTATTATTAATAAAATAGGCTGTTCAATTGGGCTGTTGATTTCCATTCCAGGCGCTTCGCTGTCCGCTGCTCCCGCAGGAGTCTTCGCGCCTGTAACGAAGATCAACAGTGCAGTTCCAACACAGATCTTCCAATCAACCAATTGGTGAAATCAATGTTTAAGCCAAAAGATTCTTGCCATGTGAATATGAATTTGTGTCTATTAATGAATTAGTTCCAGACGATCACTTTCTTCGCTTTATTGATATCGAAGAGCCACTATGATGCCCAAAATCGGGACGTCTTCAAAATGAGTGGCGCATTAAAAACGTTTAGATTTATTCTGAAAACAACATTCTTTGTAAAAACAGCCTTTAAAATAAAGAAAATAACAACACACTTATCCGGGGTGGATAAGGTGTGTGGCAATTCTTTAGGTTGATTGGCCCCTAGGTTGATTGGAGCGGAAGGTGCTCGACTCCTGCGGGAGCAGCGGGACAGGTGAGACCCCGCAGGCGTTTACGCCGAGGAGGCTCAGCGCCCGCCCCGCGGAAAGCGAGCACCTGGAGCGGAAATCAACCGGCCAATTAGCAGGCTAAATAAAAAATTGCCGAGAAAAATACTCTTTCTCGACAATCTGAGCCCACATTAAAATGTGGGCTTTTTTTGAAAGGTTCTGCATTAGAAATTCGAATTAACAATATCTAAGTCTCTTCATATAATATTGTTAAAAAATGGAGTTGATTTTATGGTGAAATGGATTGACGTATCAACAGCAAAACATCTATTAAAGCTTTTTGATGGCAACAGACTATTAAAAACCTACCCAGTAGCCATTGGAAAAATTTTAACTCCATCACCATACGGCGAATACACTATTATCAATAAGCAGCCCAACCCGGGAGGCCCGTTTGGTGTATTATGGATGGGTTTGTCAAAACCTCATTATGGAATTCACGGAACAAACAAACCTTCGTCAATTGGAAAGAATGTGTCACATGGCTGCATTCGGATGCACAACCATGATGTTCTGGAATTATCCGCTTTAGTTCCTATTGGGACTGTGGTAGTCATTCACAAGTATTTGAGTTAACCGGTAACGGCTCATTCTCACCGTGTGTAGGTTTGCGTAGATTAAAGAATGCTTTAATACAGAAGTAAACCAAACCAATTACCCCAATTAAGAAAATGGTATCGGGAACAGCTCTAAATAAAAGAAGATCATGAACTATTCCTTTTCCGTAAAATATTTTCGGATCACGCGATGCCCAATAGCCCTTATCATATGCCAGCTTTAATTGAACAAATCCGATCGGCAACAATGTAATAAAGACCATTCCGGCAAGTCCGATATTCAACATCCAACAAACAAATTTCAACAATTTATCATTCCATGCCTCTGGTTTCACTACATTTCGTAATGCGAACAGCAGTAAAGAAATGGCAAACATTCCGTATACACCCATCATCGCCGCATGACCATGTGCAGGTGTTAGCTGCTGACCGTGTTCAAAATAGTTGACAGCTGGGAGATTGATCAGGAATCCTAATACCCCAGCTCCCACTAAATTCCAAAGTGCAGTTGAAATCAAGAACCAGAACGTTGATTTGTAAGGGAAGTCCACTCCGCCATCACGAAGCATCTTATATTGTTCATAAGCTTCAAGTATCAACAATGTAAGTGGAATAATTTCTAAGGCTGAGAAAACGGAACCTAGAGCGATCCAAATTTCAGCAGAACCATTATAATAATAATGGTGGCCAATTCCAATAACCCCACTACCTAATATAATCGTAATCTGGAAGTATAAAGCTTTCACAGTAGAGCTTTTTGTTACTAGTTTCAATTGAACTAATAGAAACCCGATAATGACAACGGCAAATACTTCAAAAATACCTTCAACCCATAGATGAACAATCCACCAACGCCAGTAATCAGCCATTGTGTAACTTGTATCTGGTTGAATTAAAAAAGCAAAACAATAGAATAATGGGACAGCAATCGATGCGTAAAATAGGAGATGTACAAGCCCACCTCGATCTGTTTCACGTTGCAGCGCACTTTTTATTCCTCTAAACACAATGAATAACCATAGTATCATTCCAATTGCTAAAATATACTGCCAGAACCTACCTAATTCTAAATATTCCCATCCTTGGTGGCCAAGCATAAACCAGTTGTTACCAAGGAAACCCTTTACGCCTAGCCATTGGCCAAGCATACTTCCGAAAACTAAAACAATCAGAGCCCAGAACAAAATATCAACTAATAAACCTTGGCGTTTCGGTTCATGTCCTCCAACAAGTGGAGCCACATAAATACCTAGACCCAACCAAGCAGTAGCAATCCAGAATATAGCCAATTGTAGGTGCATCCCTTTAGAAATACTAAATGGAAGTAACTTCGCAATCCATTTGATTCCAAAGAAGCTTTCAGGTTCCGTGTAATAATGCGCCAATAATGCCCCAAACATAACTTGAACAAAGAACAAAATTGCGACAATCATAAAATATTTACCGGCTTTTACCTGCGATAATGTTACCGGAATTTTTTTCAAATCTATTTTCGGGAAATTACCAGGTGTATAGGCCTCTTTCATTCCTAAATGGTAACGATAAAACACATATAAAATGATAGCCATGAACAGAGATAGGACGGTAATACTTACGCCACTCCAAAGAATCGTGGAAAATGTCATAACATTTCCGGCATCCTCGTAATATGGCCAATTATTTGTAAAAGAAATTTGATCATTGGGACGATTTGTACTTGATAACCAAGCACTCCAGAAAAAGAAATCAGCCACTTGAGTAATTTGATCACCCTCTGCTACCCAAGCCCGGTTCTTTACTGGTAAATCCTTTTCTTTAATCAGGTTCGGTTGTAAGCCCCAACCATCACCCTTAGTAAAAACTTGTCGGTAATATTTCCTCACATGGTCTAAACCATGAACTTGTGCATCTGTTAAGACTAGTCTATCCGTCTTTTTTGTATAGCGATTTTGGCGAATTTCATTTTTAACCTTTTCACGAATTACGGCCTTGTTATTGTTTGTAAGATCAGCTAATGTAACACCATTCTCTTTGTTAGCTTAGAAATCTTGCATGCCTTCAGTGTAGATT